>NZ_DATMGA010000001.1:0-2698 GCF_035555955.1 Eoetvoesiella sp.
CAGCGAGTCCCAACGCAGGAAGTTCTCTTCAACCAGCTGCTGCACGTGCTTCGGAGCCGAACCGCCGGCGCCGGTTTCGAACAGGCCACCGCCGTTCATCAGCGGCACGATCGACAGCATCTTGGCGCTTGTGCCCAGTTCCATGATCGGGAACAGGTCGGTCAGGTAGTCGCGCAGCACGTTGCCGGTCACCGAGATGGTGTCCTTGCCTTCGCGGATGCGGGCCAGGGAGAACTTGATGGCATCGACCGGTGCCAGGATGCGGATGTCCAGGCCGGTGGTGTCGTGATCTTTCAGGTACTTCTGCACCTTCTCGATCATGACGCCGTCGTGGGCGCGGGCCGGGTCCAGCCAGAACACCGCCGGGGTGTTGCTCAGGCGGGCACGGTTGACGGCCAGCTTGACCCAGTCCTGGATCGGTGCGTCCTTGGTCTGGCACATGCGGAAGATGTCACCGGCTTCAACGTTTTGCTCCAGTACCACGTTGCCCTTGCCATCGACCACGCGCACGACGCCATCGGTGTTGATCTGGAAGGTTTTGTCGTGGGAGCCGTACTCTTCGGCCTTTTGCGCCATCAGGCCAACGTTCGGCACGCTACCCATGGTGGTCGGGTCGAAGGCACCGTTGGCCTTGCAGTCTTCGATGGTGGCCTGGTAAATGCCGGCGTAGCAGCGGTCCGGGATCACGGCCTTGGCGTCTTGCAGTTCGCCTGCGGTGTTCCACATCTTGCCCGAGTCACGGATCATGGCCGGCATCGAGGCGTCGACGATCACGTCGCTCGGCACGTGCAGGTTGGTGATGCCTTTGTCGGAGTTGACCATGGCCAGGGCCGGGCGCTCGGCGTAAAGGGCCTGGATGTCGGCTTCGATCTCGGCCTGCTTGTCGGCTGGCAGGTCCTTGATACGGGCGTACAGGTCGCCGATACCGTTGTTGGCGTTGAAGCCTACTTCGGCCAGGGCAGCGGCGTGCTTGGTCAGCACGTCGTTGTAGAATTCTTCGACGATGACGCCGAACATGATCGGGTCGGAGACCTTCATCATGGTGGCTTTCAGGTGCACGGACAGCAGCACGCCGGCGGCCTTGGCATCGGCGATCTGCTCGGCGATGAAGGCTTTCAGGGCCTTGCGGCTCATGGTGGCGCAGTCGATGACTTCGGCGGCTTTGACGGCGGTCTTTTCTTTCAGCACGGTGGTGCTGCCGTCTTTGCCGACCAGCTCGATGCGCAGGCTGTCGTCAGCTTCGATCAGTGCGGCTTTTTCGCTGCCGTAGAAGTCGCCCTGGGTCATGTGGGCAACGTGCGACTTGGAGTCAGCGGCCCAGGCGCCCATCTTGTGCGGGTGCTTGCGGGCGTAGTTCTTGACCGACAGCGGAGCGCGGCGGTCGGAATTGCCTTCGCGCAGGACCGGGTTCACGGCGCTGCCCTTGACCTTGTCGTAGCGGGCCTTGACGTCGCGCTCGGTGTCGTTGGCGGGGGCGTCCGGGTAATCCGGCAGCTTGTAGCCCTGTTGCTGCAGTTCCTTGATGGCGGCCTTCAGCTGCGGCATGGACGCGCTGATGTTGGGCAGCTTGATGATGTTGGCTTCAGGCTGGACGGCCAGGGCGCCGAGTTCGGCCAGGGCGTCGCCCAGTTTCTGGCTGTCTTCCAGGTAGTCGGGGAACACGGCGATGATGCGGCCGGCGAGCGAGATGTCGCGGGTTTCGACCGTGATGCCGGCGGGTTTGGCGAAGGCCTGGACGATGGGCAGCAGCGAACGGGTTGCGAGCGCCGGCGCTTCGTCGGTGAGGGTATAGATAATCTTCGGAGTAAGAGACATGATCCTTGAATCTGTTCGGCAGGCGCTAGGCGCAAACCCGAACATGCTATGCGGCGCGAGGCCGGTAGATGTTGTCGAGAGTGGGTTCGTCTGGGCAGGCGCGCTGGCCGCGATCGCCTGTCCAACATGGCCGGCGCCCGCCCTTTTTTGTCTGGTTGGCCGGGTGGGGGCCGGTGATACCGGCCGGCTCCTGGTCCGCCTCCAGGGAGGTGCGACTGCCACGAACCTTACATTGTAATACCGTGCTACCCCTGGCGCGCAGCAAAACCCGCCGATTTGACCGGCGCATGCGCATATGCGGGGGTAAATTAAACGGGGACACATTAAATCGGGCGATCCCGCGCCGGCAGGGCGGGGCGCGGGCGGGCCGCGGCGGCCGTTTGACAAAGCGCGGCGGTTGGAGGAAGCTACGCCCCATGCATTTCCGCGCCGTTCGCATTTCGCTGATTATTACCATCATTCCTGGAATGGTGGGTTAGCGCGCGACCGCAATGTCATAGCCACCTGCCCCACGAGGCGGGTTTTTTGTGGCCGCCTCTGCCGGGCAAGCACACCGAAGCAGAGAGCCAGATGCACCACACCCCGCAAGCCCCGCAAGCCCAACCGCAGGCCGCCGCATTCCAGGACGGCAAGGCCTCGCCGATGGAATACCTGAGGCAGATCCTGACCGCCCGGATCTACGACATCGCCCGCGAAACCGAGCTGGATCCCGCCCGCGGCCTGTCGGCCAGGCTGGGCAACCCGGTGTTCTTCAAGCGCGAAGACAACCAGCCGGTGTTTTCATTCAAGGTGCGGGGCGCCTACAACAAGATGCGCAATACGCCGCAGGCGGCGCTGGACCGGGGCGTGATCACGGCGTCGGCCGGCAATCACGCGCAGGGCG
>NZ_DATMGA010000002.1:0-21489 GCF_035555955.1 Eoetvoesiella sp.
GCAGATCCTGGACCTGCTGGCCGATATCCAGCAGCGCCTGTCCATCGGCATCTTGTTCATTACCCACGATTTGCGCGTCGCCAGCCAGATCTGCGACCGCGTCATCGTCATGAGCCAGGGCGAGGTGGTCGAGCAGGGCGAGATCAAGGACGTCTTCTTTGCGCCTCGGCATGCCTACACCAAGACCCTGCTGGCGGCGGCGCCTGGCCAGGGGTTCTCGTTCGGCGGCACGGCTTAGCGAAATTCCATCCACGACAGGCGGGCGCTTGCGCCCATCGGCCCGGACAGGCTTACAGTCTGAATTGCTGATATTGCATCGGCACGGTGGCTTGCCAGCCCAGCTCCTTGCCGATGCGCATGCGCAGCGTGTCCGAGGCCTGGGGTTCGCCGTGAACGACGAACACCCGGTCCGGCGCCTTCTGGAAGCCGCCGAGCCAACGCATCAATTCGTTGGCGTCCGCGTGCGCCGAGAGCGATGGCAGTTCGGCGACTTCGGCACGCACGGGAACCCATTGGCCATGAATCCGGATTTCTCTGGCTCCCTCCAGCATGGCGCGGCCGCGGGTGCCCGCGGCCTGGAAGCCCGAAAAGAGGATGGTGTTGCGATGGTCGGGCGCGAAGGCCGCCAGGTGGTGCAGCACGCGGCCGCCGGTGGCCATGCCGCTGGCCGAAATTACGATCTTGGGATAGGGGCTGGCCGTGATGGCCTTGGAGTCTTCGACTTCGGGGGAGACGATGACCATGTGTTCGATTTGGCGGCAAATCTCGGGTGTCAGGCGGTGTTCCGACATGTGGGCTGGCAGCAGGGTGCTGGCGCTGATCGCCATGGGGCTGTCCAGATATACGGGGATGGAGGGCAGCCGCCCCGACTGCTTGAGCTGGTTGAGGAAGTACAGCAGCGATTGCGCGCGCCCTACCGCGAAAGCGGGAATGACCACGGTGCCGCCGCGTTTGACGGTTCTTTCGATGACGGCATCGAGCTGTTGTACGGGGTCGGTCAGATCGTGGCTGCGGTTGCCGTAGGTGGACTCGATGACGATATGGTCGGCCAAGGGAACGGGTTCAGGATCGGGCATCACCGGATCCCCGTAGCGGCCCAGATCCCCCGAAAACACAATGCGTCGGCCTCCCCAACTGATGTCCGCCGTGGCGGCGCCCAGAATGTGGCCGGCGTGGCGCAGCGTCAATTCGGCGTCGCCCGGCAGCTTCGCCACCGTGCTGAAGGCGATCGGCCGGAATGCCTGCATCGCGCGTTCGGCATCCTGGACGTTGTACAAGGGCAGGGCGGGCCGGTGTTTGGAAAAGCCCTTGCGGTTGGCGTATTCGGCGTCTTTTTCCTGGAGGTGGGCGCTGTCGAGCAGGATCAGTCTGGCGACGTCTCGGGTGCCGGTCGTGCTGAAGATCGGTCCGCGGAATCCCTCGCGAATCAGGCGGGGAAGGTAACCGGAGTGATCCAGGTGGGCATGGGTCAGCACAACCGCGTCGATGTCCTGAGGAGGGATCGGCAAGGGATCCCAGTTTTGCTCCCGCAGGTTCTTCAGCCCCTGGAACAGGCCACAGTCCACCATGATGCGCCGCTCACCGAGCGTGAGCAGGTGTTTGGATCCGGTGACGGTGCCGGCTCCGCCGAGGGAAGTCAGTGTCAACATGATGCGTCCTTGCAATCTTGGCTGGCCCGAGGAATAGACACGCTTGGGGGGGAGTTTGGCGGCGCGATTGGTAAGTGCTGACAGGCTCTAGCCGCAGTAGGCGCGCACGACGACGTCGAAGGAGTTGAGTTGCAGGTTCAGGCGTTCCGAGCGGTATTCGCGCGTGATGGCCTGGCCGGGCCGCAGAACGCGGACTTCCCGGGCGCCGCTGAGCTGCCGCGCCCGCTGTTCAATCTCGGGGGAAATATGATGGCCCGGTATGGGGCTGATGCGATCCGCGTTGCAAATGCCCGGGTCGAAGGGTTGCGCTGGCGGCGCAGGCTGTTCGATGCTGGTGCACGCGGCCAAGGTGGCCAGGAGCGAGAGGGTCGCAGCGGTACGGATCATGGCTGTCTCCTTGAGTACGGCACCGGGTGGGTTGGGGTGCTTCCGCTTATTTTGCCACGAGCCGCGAAAAACAAACTACATCCCGTGCCACAGTTCTTGCGGCTTCCGCCGCGGATCCCCGGCCAAGGCCCGGCCGTAGCGTCCGCCTGGGCCTGCGCGAAACGACCGGGGCCGTTGAGGGCCGGAGGGGTTGTGACAGCTCGTCAAGGCGAAGGATTCGAATAGCGCAGATGGATGGCCTGGATGGCGTCCAGCACGTCTTGCGACAGCGTGACTTCGACGCTGTCGATGTTTTCCTTCAGTTGCTCGAGGCGGGTTGCGCCCATAAGGTTGCTGATGACGAAAGGCCGCTGGTTCACGAACGCCAGCGCCATGGTCGCGGGCGACAAGCCCGAGTCGCGGGCCAGTTGCACGTACTCGGCCGTGGCGAGCTCGGCCTGGGGCTTGGTGTAGCGGTCGAAGCGCGTGAACAGCGTCATGCGTGCGCCTTCGGGGCGTGCCCCGTTCAGGTACTTGCCGGCCAGCACCCCCATGCCCAACGGCGAATACGCCAGCAGCCCCACGCCTTCCAGATGACTGAATTCCGACAGGCCGTTCTCGTAGCTGCGGTTCAGCAGGCTGTAGGGGTTTTGAATTGAGGCGATGCGCGGCAGATTGCGCGTTTCGGCAAGCTTCAGGTATTGCGCCACCCCCCAGGGCGTTTCGTTGGAAACACCTATCTGGCGCACTTTGCCGGCCTTGACGAAGTCCTGCAGCACCTCCAGGGTTTCCTCGATGGGCACGGTGTAGGCGTCGTCCTGCCAAGGGTAGGCAGGACGGCCGAACGTGGTGGTGGTGCGATCCGGCCAATGCAGCTGGTACAGGTCGAGATAATCGGTTTGCAGGCGCTTGAGGCTGGCGTCCAGCGCCTCGGTCATGTTCTTGCGGTCAAGATGCGTCTGGCCGGTGCGGATATGGCTTGGGCGCTTGGGGTCGGTGGCGGGGCCCGAGACCTTGCTGGTCAGCACGATGTCCTTGCGCCGGCCTGTCTTGGCCAGCCATGTGCCGATATACGTTTCGGTGCGGCCCTGGGTTTCGGGCTTGGGCGGCACCGGGTACATTTCGGCGGCGTCCACCAGGTTCACGCCGCGCGACAAGGCGTAGTCGAGCTGCTCGTGCGCGTCGGATTCGGTGTTCTGTTCGCCCCAGGTCATGGTGCCTAGGCCGATGAGGCTGACCTCGGGGCCAGCGTGGCCGAGTTTGCGGTATTTCAAGATTGGCGCTCCGGTTGAAGAGTTGCCGGCAATGCCGCCTGGCACGCCGGTGATGAAGCCGATGTTAACACCGCCGCTGGCCGCGTCCATGGGTGGCGTTTGTCGGCTGAAACCAAACAGCTTTTGTCGCGCGCAGTGTTGCGTTCGTCTCCAGGTATAAGTAAGATTCCAACTAGGAATTCTTACTTTATCGGAGCCTGGCCATGCAAGTCACTGAAAAAGGGCAAGTCACCATTCCCAAGCGCCTGCGTGATGCCGCCGGTATTCTGCCAGGCAGCCAGGTGTCTTTTTCGCTGGAGGGCGGAAAGATAATTATCCGCAAAGCCGGCACGGGGACGGAGGATCGGCGTAAAGCATTGCGTGACGCCGCAGCCAGAGTGCGCAAGAGTCTGGATGAATCATTCAGGCAGATGAGCAGTGAAGACATTATGGCGTTTTTGCGCCCCGACGACGACCATGCTTGATCTATCCCAGTACGATGGTTCGGCTGGTTTTCTGGTTGATACCAATATCTGGATTGATTGCATGGATCCAGACAGCCCGTGGCACGAATGGTCTGTGGATCAGCTTCAGCGTTGCAGCGAGCAAGCGCCTCTACACGTCAATCTGGTGATTTACACCGAGTTGCTTATTCCCGGTTCGGATGTTGATGCACTGAATGCGATGCTTGATGTCTACGATACACTGCGTAGCCAGTTGCCTTGGGCATGTGCGGCACTTGCGGCACGCGCTTTTCGTGCATACCGCCATGGTGGCGGGGCGCGCCATGTGCCGTTGCCGGATTTCTACATTGGCGCTCATGCGGCGGTTTCCAATTTAAGTGTGCTCAGCCGCGATGTGAAACCGTATCGTACTTATTTCCAGCGCTTGTATTGTATCGGCCCCAGCGAGAACATTTGAAGTGCGATGAACTGTATTGAGCGGGCGTGTTCTGCTCAAAGGGGTATGATTGCCGCGCCTGGTAGCCGTGCCGCACCTTGATCGAACGTGACCAAAGTGCGCGCATGCTGAGCTGCGTTGGCAACATGCATGCAGTCAGCGAAGTCGGAACCAGGCCAGTTGCGCCATAGGCTGAGAGCCTCTTCCACGGTGGCTGGCTCTTGCAGGATGAGTTCGTGTGTCTCCAGGATCGCATTGAAGGCCTGCTGGATTTGTGCTGGCAAAAGCTTGTAGCGGCTGCGCAGAACCCATTCCGTCTCCAATAGCACGCCCGACGAAATCAGCGCTGGCGTGCCATCTTCCGCGGCAGCTTGCACGATCCGAACCGCCGCCGCGCACTGGGCCTCATCGTCACAGGTCAAGAGCCGGACGAGCACGTTCGTATCGATGGCGATGCTCATGAGGCGGTGTCATCGGCCGACAGATCAACGGCCATGTCCTGGAGAGGTACGGGCTTTCTGCCTGGCTGATGCAGCAACCCGGCCAGGTCCGTCACGCGCCGCAGTTTGGGACGCACGACCAATGTCCCGTCGCTGAGCAGAGAAAACGTGATTTTGTCGCCGGGCTTCAGACCCATACTTTGTCGTATCTCTTTGGGTACAGTCACTTGCCCTTTGGCTGTCAGAGTGGTGGCTTCCGTCATGATGGGCCTCAAGAATGATGGTATTACGTTTCTGGTTATCGTAATACGACATGAGCCCATGGTCAATTTGGCAAGGTGCCCGCCGGCCGCTGACGCAGCGTTCCATTCTTATTTTGAAGCAGGCCGGAAAAGCAAAACGCCAATCCCGGAGGATTGGCGTATGTACCCGCATGAATCTGGTGCCGGCTAAAGGAGTTGAACCCTCGACCTTCGCATTACAAGTGCGCTGCTCTACCAACTGAGCTAAGCCGGCAAAGGCGTTATTCTACTAGGTTTTTCTGTGCGCCGCATAGGCGGGCTGCGGCGTGCGCCTTATTTGACGATGGTCAGGCGGGGGCGCTTGGGGTCGTCGTCGGGGGGCTCGGGGCCGTCGCTGCCGGGCTTGCCGGAGGGCTTTTCGGTGGAAGGCTCGGCCTGGCTTTCGCTGCCTGGATAGGCGCTGGATTCGTGGACTTCGAAGCCCATGCCGGCGCCGGTTTCGCGCGCGTAGATGGCCGATACGGCGGCCACCGGCACGTAGATGTGCTCGGTGACGCCGCTGAAGCGGGCCTGGAATTCGATGTAGTCGTTGCCGAGGATGAGGCGGTTGGTGGCCAGCGTGCCGATGTTGAGGGTGATTTGCCCTTCGTGGATGTGAGCCTTGGGCACTACCGTATTGGCGTCGACGGTGACCACGATGTGCGGCGTGTAGCCGTTATCGGTGCACCATTCGTGCAGGGCGCGGATCAGGTAGGGCTTGGTCGAGGATTCAGCTGACATCGGCGGAAAATGAAGGCCGCCGGCTGGGCGGCCTTTTGTCTAGGGGTTTGACTGCTTAGCGGCGCATGACCTTTTCGGACGGAGTCAGCGCTTCGATGTAGGCCGGCCGGGAGAAAATGCGCTCGGCGTATTTCTGGATGGGCGCGGCGTTCTTGGGCAGCTCGATGCCGTAGTGGTCCAGGCGCCATAGCAGCGGCGCGACGGCCACGTCCAGCATGGAGAACTCGTCGCCCAGCATGTACTTGTTCTTGATGAGCAAGGGGGCCAGCTGCGACAGGCGGTCGCGGATGTTCTGGCGGGCGTTCTCGAGCGCTTTTTCGTCCGGGTTGTTGCGGTTTTCGAGCATCGACACGTGGACGAAGAGCTCTTTCTCGAAGTTGTACAGGAACAGGCGCGTGCGGGCCCGCATGACGGGATCGGCCGGCATGAGCTGCGGATGCGGGAAGCGCTCGTCGATGTATTCGTTGATGATGTTGGATTCGTACAGGATGAGGTCACGCTCGACCAGGATGGGCACCTGGCCGTACGGGTTCATGACGGCAATGTCTTCGGGCTTGTTGTAGAGATCGATATCGCGGATTTCGAAGTCCATGCCTTTTTCGAACAACACGAAACGGCAGCGTTGCGAAAAAGGGCAGGTTGTTCCGGAGTAGAGCACCATCATGGCGAGGTTTCCCATCTGAATAATGAAAACGCGAGCAAACAAAACCTTGCTCGGAAAAGGGAAATAGGCGTACATCCTACGCCTATTTCCTGATCGGCGCCCAGTGTGACCAAGGCTGCCGGTTATCGCAACAGTTTACTTTACTTGACGTCTTTCCAGAATGCGGCATTGAGACGCCACGCCACGACAAGGAACAGGCCCAGGAACAGCAGCACCCAAAAGCCGATTTTCTTGCGCAGCAGCTGCGCGGGTTCGGACATCCAGCCCAGGAAGTTGCTGAGGTCGGCGACGTTGTTGTCGTATTCCGCCGTCTGGGCCGCATCGACCGGCTTGAACGTGGAATGATTGACGGCGTGGCCGTGGTAGTTTTGCAGCTCTTCGCTCTTGGATTGCGAGAAGCCGTTGACGTCGAAATCGGTGCTGGTGCGGGTCCAGACCGTTTTGCCGTCGGGCTTTTCGGTTTCGGCGATGGTTACGTGATTGTACGTACGGGGCCCCTGCAGCTGCCACAATACATTGGGCATGGCCACGCTGGGGAATACGGCGTTGTCCCAGCCGGTTTTCTTGTTGGTGTCGCGGTAGAACGAGCGCAGGAACGTGTAGATGTAATCGACGCCCGAAGGACCGAAATTGGTGGACTTGGCGCGGGCGATGACCGACAGGTCGGGCGGCGTGGCGCCGAACCATTTCTTGCTGTCCTCTTTGCGCATGGCGATGGTCATGAGGCTGCCGACTTTGTCGGCCGTGAACAGCAGGTTCTTTTTGATTTCGTCTTCGGTGAGGCCGATGTCGGTAAGCCGGTTGTAGCGCATGGAATTGGCGCTATGGCAGCTGAGGCAGTAGTTGACGAACAGCTTGGCGCCGTTTTGCAGGGACGCCATGTTGTTGATTCGGTACGGGGCCGCGTCGAGCTTCACCCCGCCTTCGGACGCCAGGGCGGCCGAGCAGGTAAGAGCTAACGCAAAGGCACCAAGCAGCTTTTTGATCATGATCATTCCGTGTGTCTTGTGGGCTTAGTGGGCGTGAAACGTAATCCGGTCGGGCACTGGCTTGAAAGTGCCCAGGCGGCTCCAGACGGGCATCAACAGGAAGAAGCCGAAGTAGATCAGGGTGCCGATCTGGCTCATCAGGTTGAAGGTCGGGTTGGGGGGCTGAGTGCCCAGGAAGCCCAGAATGAGGAAGACGACGATGAAGATGGCGTACAGGAACTTGTGCCAGGTGGGGCGGTAGCGGATGGAGCGCACCGGCGAGTGGTCGAGCCATGGCAGGAAGAACAGGATGACCACCGAACCGCCCATGGCGACCACGCCCCAGAACTTGGCGTCCAGGGTGCGCATGAAGATCGCCACCAGGATGAGGATGACGGGCACGATGATGCGCCACGCGCCCTTCAGATTGCCCTTGATGAACAGGGCGATGGCGCCCAGTATGGAGCAGGCCGCCAGAACCCAGGTGAAGTCGGCCGTGATGGCACGCAGCATGGAATAGAACGGCGTGAAGTACCAGACCGGGGCGATGTGCGGCGGCGTCTTGAGCGAATCGGCGGGGATGAAGTTGTTGTATTCGAGGAAGTACCCGCCCATTTCGGGGCCGAAGAAGACGATGGCGGCGAAGACGATGAGGAAGCCGGCCACGCCCATGATGTCGTGCACCGAGTAGTAGGGGTGGAAGGGGATGCCGTCGACGGGGTGGCCGTTGGCGTCTTTGGGGCCGGCCTTGATTTCGACGCCGTCCGGGTTGTTGGAACCCACTTCGTGCAGGGCGATGATGTGAGCCACGACCAGGCCGATGAGGATCAGCGGAATGGCGATGACGTGGAAGGCGAAGAAGCGGTTCAGGGTGGCGTCGGACACGACGTAGTCGCCGCGGATCCACAGCGAGAGCTCAGGCCCGATGAAAGGAATGGCCGAGAACAGGTTGACGATGACCTGGGCGCCCCAGTACGACATTTGGCCCCAAGGCAGCAGGTAGCCCATGAAGGCTTCGCCCATGAGACAGAGGAAGATGGCCATGCCGAAGATCCACACCAGTTCGCGGGGCTTGCGGTACGAACCATAGAACAGGCCGCGCAGCATGTGCAGGTAGACCACCACGAAGAACATGGAGGCGCCGGTGGAGTGCATGTAGCGGATCAGCCAGCCCCAAGGCACTTCGCGCATGATGAATTCGACCGAGCCGAAAGCCAGGTTGCCGTCGGGCTTGTAGTTCATGACCAGGAAGATGCCGGTCACGATCTGGATGACGAGTACCAGCAGCGCCAATGAGCCAAAGAAATACCAGAAGTTGAAATTCTTGGGTGCGTAATATTCCGACATGTGCTCTTTGAAGAGGGTCGTAAGCGGGAAGCGCTTGTCGATCCATCCCAAAAGTCCTGTCGTTTCGACGGTTTTCTCGCCAGCCATGGAAACGGTTCCTTTATTCTGTCTGCGTTCTGTTTGTGACGCGTGTGGATGTGGTGTATGGGTACTTAGGCCTTGTTGACTTCGTCGACGCCGATGGTGATGCGGGTGCCGTCGGAAGAAAATGCGTAAGGCGGAACTTCGAGGTTGTCGGGCGCGGGCTTGTTCTTATAGACGCGGCCGGCCAGGTCGAAGATGGAGCCATGGCATGGGCAAAGAAAGCCGCCTTCCCAGGGGGAGGGCAGGCCGGGGCCGTCGACGGCCGCCAGGTGCGGGGTGGGCGAACAGCCCAGGTGCGTGCAGATGCCCACTACCACCAGGTATTCGGGTTTGCGCGAGCGGTATTCGTTTTTGGCGAAGGAAGGAGTGAAGCCGGGACGGTCGGAGTTGGGGTCGGCGACGAGGGCGTCGTCGTGCTTGATGCCTTCGAGCTGGGCCTTCGTGCGGTGCACGATCCAGACGGGCTTGCCGCGCCACTCGACGGTGATCATTTGGCCAGGAGGAATGGAGCTGATGTCGACTTCGACGGGAGCACCAGCCGCGCGCGCTTTTTCCGAAGGGGCGAAAGAGCCCACAAAGGGGACTGCTGTGGCTACGCCAGCCACACCGCCCAGGGCACAGGCGGTAGCAACCCAGGTGCGACGCGAGGGATCGGGTGGCTGGTTGGGATCAACCGAAGCTGCGCCATCGATCGGTGAATTATCCTGACTCATTCTGTATCCTTGTTGATGCCTTTTAGGGCATGACATTCAATGTTTTTAGTGTATTGAATCTTCTTCTAACCGCGTATTATAGCGTTAGCCCGCTGTTGGGTGAATGACAAAGGACAAACACATGAGCAAAGTGAAAGGTTTCCTCAGCGAATTCCAGGAGTTCGCGGTCAAGGGCAACATGATAGACCTGGCGGTCGGCGTGATCATCGGCGCCGCATTCGGCAAGATCATCGATTCGCTGGTCAAGGATGTGATCATGCCTTTTATCAGCTTCATTCTTGGCGGGCAGGTGGATTTTACCAATTTGTTCTGGGTGCTCAAGGAACCTGTCAACTATGCCGGACCGCGCACTTACGATGCCATGGTCAAGGCGGGCGCCAACGTGCTGGGGTGGGGCAACTTCGTGACCATCCTCATCAATTTCATCCTGCTGGCTCTGGTGGTGTTCTGCCTGGTCAAGGCGGCCAACAAGGCGCGCAGCCGGATGGTCAAGGAAGCGGCGGCCGAGCCCGCCCCCACGCCCGACGACGTGCTGCTGCTGCGAGAAATCCGCGACCTGCTCAAGAAGTGAATGGCCCGCATCCAGCGCGCCGGGAGCCGGGACGGTGGTAAGGTTCGGGGCGAAGGCCCGCTGCGACAGGGAGGATTCTTGACGGCTCTTGGCTCATGGCGGCGCCATGAGCCAGGAAGCGGCGGAATCCTAAATGGGGTTGTCCAGATCGATGAACTCGACCCGTATGCCGAACTCGGTCGCGATGGCCTGGCCCAAGGCCTGAACGCCGTAGCGCTCGGTGGCGTGGTGGCCGGCGGCAATGAAGCCGCAGCCTGTTTCTTGCGCCAGATGGAAGGTGGGTTCCGAGGCCTCGCCGGTAATATAGACCTCGGCGCCGGCGTCCACGGCGGCCTGCATCATGCTTTGCGCGCCGCCGGTGCACCAGGCGATGCGCGAGACGGGTTGTTGTGGATTCCCAACAACCAGGGGCTGCCGATGTAAACTATTGTTAATTTGGGCGCCCAGTTCTCCCAGGCTGTTCGCGCCGCGGCTGCGGCCCAGCCACACCAGGCCGTCGGGGCCGCAAGTCAGGGGGTTGCCATCGGCATCGCGGTCGGGTTCGAAGCCCAGCACCCGCGCCAGCTGGGCGTTGTTGCCCAGGGTCGGGTGGGCGTCCAGGGGCAGGTGGTAGGCGAACAGATTAAGCTGGTTTTCCAGGGCCAGCGCCAGGCGGCGGCGCTTCGGGCCGCGTATGCAGGGGTCTTCGTTCTTCCAGAACCAGCCGTGATGCACCAGGACGGCGTCGGCCCCGCGTTCGGCGGCGGCCTCCAGCAGGGCCTGCGACGCGGTGACTCCGGTGATAATGTGGCGTATCGAGTCCTTGCCCTCCACCTGCAGCCCGTTGGGACAGTAGTCCCGAAAGCGCTGAGGCTGCAACGTGGCGTCCAGCCAGCGGGAAAGGTCGTGTGTGGAAACCTGATTCATTTTTTACCGTGAGTCCTATGCGTCGATTGTGGTTATTGTTTGCCCAGACCGTGACGGTATGCCTGGGCATCCTGTTCATCGTGACAACCTTGCGCCCCGACTGGCTGCGGTCGGAGCGGGCGGCGCCGGCCAGGCAAGGCGCGCCCGCGATCCAGTCGTATGCCGACGCCGTGGCGCGCGCGGCGCCCGCCGTGGTCAATGTCTACACCACCAAGCACGTGACCGAGCCTCTCGTGCCCCTGTTCAACGATCCCGAGCTGTCCCGCCTTTTCGGCGCCATCCCGGGCCTGAGCGAGCGCCGCAAGGCGACCACGCTGGGTTCTGGTGTCATTGTACGCAGCGACGGCTATATTTTGACCAACTACCACGTCATCGAGTCGGCGGACGCCATCCAGGTGGCGCTGAACGACGGACGCCAGGCCAAGGCCGAGCTCATCGGCGCCGATCCCGACAGCGACCTGGCCGTGCTCAAGATCAAGCTGCCCAACCTGGCCAGCATCACCTTCAGCGAGGGCCATGAGCCCAGGGTGGGCGACGTGGTGCTCGCCATCGGCAATCCGTTCGGCGTGGGGCAAACCACCACCCAGGGCATCGTGTCGGCGCTGGGCCGCAACCGGCTCGGCATCAACACCTACGAAAACTTCATCCAGACCGATGCGGCCATCAACCCGGGCAATTCCGGCGGGGCCCTGGTCGACTCGTCGGGCACGCTGGTGGGCATCAATACCGCCATTTATTCCGAGTCGGGCGGCTCGCTGGGCATCGGCTTCGCCATCCCGGCCAAAACGGCGCACACCATCATGGAGCAGATCATCGCCACCGGGACGGTGACACGCGGATGGCTGGGCATCGAGCCGCAGGACATCACCCCCGACCTGGCCAAGGCATTCAACCTGGGCCGGGAGTCGGGCGTGATCATCGCCGATGTGCTGCGCAACGGGCCGGCCTGGAACGGCGGCATGCGGGTGGGCGACATCGTGGTCAAGCTGAACGGCCAGCCTGTGGAAGATACGTTGGGTTTCCTGAACCAGATCGCGCCCCTGAAGCCGGGCAGCAATGTTGAAGTGGACGTACTGCGCGCGGGCAAGCCGCTGCACCTGCAGGCCAAGGTGGGGGTGCGCCCGCGCGTGGCGCATCCGGGCGGGCGGCGCCGCTGAGCAGGCCGGCGCTGCGGATCAGTTGTCGGACGAGGTGTCGGAGGCGGTGAGTTCGCCGGCCGATTCCGCCTTGGCGGATTTCCTGGAGACCATGCTGGCCACCAGGACGCCCAGTTCGAACAGCAGGCAAAGGGGGAAGGCCAGCATGAATTGGCTGAGCACATCGGGCGGCGTGACGACGGCGGCGATGATGAAGGCCCCGACGATGACATAGCCGCGCACCGACTTGAGCTTGGCGACGGTGACGAGGCCCGTCTTGACCAGCAGCACCACGATGACCGGAACCTCGAAGGTGACCCCGAAGGCAATGAACATGGTCATGACGAAGCTGAGATAGGCTTCGATGTCGGGCGCCGGGGTAATGGATTGCGGTGCGAACGTGGCGATGAAGTGAAAGACCGTGCGGAACACCACGAAGTAGCAGAACGCCATGCCCAGCAGGAACAGCAGGGTGCTGGACAGGATGAGCGGCAGGGCCAGGCGCCGTTCGTGCGTGTACAGGCCCGGCGCGACAAAGGCCCAGGCCTGGTACAGCACCACCGGCAGGGAGATGACGAAGGCGGCCATCAGGGTGACCTTGATGGGAACCATGAACGGCGTGATGACGCCCGTGGCGATCATGCGCGTGCCGGTGGGCAGCGAAGCCAGCATGGGCTGGGCCAGGAAGTCGTAGATCTTGGAGGCGCCCGGATAGATGAACAGCACGGCGAACACGACCAGTACGGCCACGACGGCCTTGAGCAGGCGCGAACGCAGTTCGACGAGATGCGAGATGAAGGTTTCCTGGGAGTCGTCCTGACCCTGGCCGATGTCTTCCTGCGTCACGAGTGTGTTCCGGTGGAGGGTTTGCCTGTGCTGGCTTCGGGCGCCCGCGCTTCGTCGAAGCCGGGCAGGGGCAGCGTATGCGGGTCGATGGCGGCCGCACCGGTGGCTTCGGCGGCAATGGCTTCGGCCTGAGCGGATTGCGGAGCCGCTACCTGGGCGGCTTCCGGCTGGCTGGGGGTTTCAGCGGCCAGGGCCTTGGCGCTGGCGCTGACCGCCTCGCTGGCGCTTTTTAGCGCATCTTGCGCCTCGGTGATGGGTTCGCGCAGGCTGTTGCCGGCGTCGGCCACCGAGTCCTTCACCGACTTGGCGGCGTCTTCAAGCTGGTTTTTCAGGTCGCCGATATCGTTTTTTTCCATCTCGCGCTGGATGTCGGACTTGACGTCGTTGACGTAGCGCTGCGCCCGGCCCAGCAGGTGGCCGACAGTTCGGGCGACGGTGGGCAGGCGCTCGGGACCGATCACGATCAGGGCGATGACGCCGATCAGGATGAGTTCGCTAAAGCTGACATCGAACATGGATAGCTGGGCTCTTGAGTGGGGAACCGCCGGGTTCCGGTGGAAAGGCGGCGACCAGGGGGCGCGCGGCGCAGCGGGGCGTCAGGCGTCTTTCTTTTCTTTGGCTTCCACGTCGATGGTGTCGCTGTCCTGGACGCGTTCGGTGACGGCCTCGGGTTTTTTGGCTTCGCCGCTGGCTTCCGCCATGCCTTTCTTGAAGCCTTTGACGGCCCCGCCCAGGTCTTCGCCCATGTTGCGCAATTTTTTCGTGCCGAAAATAAGGGCCACGATGACCAGAACGATCAGCCAGTGCCAGATGCTCAAGCTACCCATTTTTATCTCCCAACTCTGTCGGTGTTAAGCGGCTGTGCCGCGCTTGTGTCCCAGGGCCCTCATTCTACCCAACCAGCGGGAATCGTGCAGGGTGTTCGCGCCGCGCGCGCCGGGTGCTACTTGGAATCGCCGCGGCTGGCTTTTTCGGCCAGGCCGGAAGTGCCTTCGCGGCGGGCCAGTTCGCGCAGCACGTCTTCGGGGCGAAGGCCGTAGTGCGCCAGGGCGACCAGGCTGTGAAACCACAAATCGGCCATCTCGTAGACAATGCGGTCCGGCGCGTTGTCCTTGGCGGCCATGACGAGCTCGGTGGCCTCTTCGCCGATTTTCTTCAGGAAGGCGTCGGGGCCGCGGGCAAGCAGCTTGGCGGAGTACGAGGCGGCCGGGTCGCCGCCGTTTTGCGGCAGGCGCGATTCCAGCGTATCGGCCAGCCGATACAGGATTTCAGCTTCGGAGTGCGTGGAGTCGGTCATTTGTAGATCAGCTTGGGGTCTTTGAGTACGGGGTCGGTGGTAACCCAGCCATCCTGGCCGGCCTCGCCTTCGAGGCGCCGGAAAAAACAGCTTTCCCTGCCTGTATGACAGGCAATGCCGCCTTTTTGTTCCACCGTCAGCAGGATGACGTCGCCGTCGCAGTCGAGGCGGATTTCGTGCACGATTTGCTGGTGGCCGGACTCTTCGCCCTTGCGCCACAGCTTGCCGCGCGAACGCGACCAGTAGACGGCGCGGCGCGTGGCGGCGGTTTCGGCCAGTGCGTCGGCGTTCATCCAGGCCACCATGAGAATGCGGCCGGTTTGAAAGTCCTGGGCGATGGCCGGAACCAGCCCGGCGTCGTCGAACGTAACGGCATTGAGCCAGTCGGTGGTCATAGTCGCACCTTGATGCCTTGTCGGTTCATGAATTCCTTGGCCTGGCGCACGGTGTGCTCGCCGTAGTGGAAGATGCTGGCGGCCAGCACCGCGCTGGCCCGCCCGGTGGTAACCCCGTCGGCCAGGTGCTGCAGGCTGCCGACACCGCCCGAGGCGATGACCGGCACCGGCACCGCGTCGGACACGGCGCGGGTGAGCTCCAGGTCGAACCCGGCCTTGGTGCCGTCGCGGTCCATGGAGGTGAGCAGGATTTCGCCGGCGCCGTAGCTGGCCATTTTCTGGGCCCAGGCCACGGCATCGATGCCGGTGGCCTTGCGTCCGCCGTGCGTGAAGATTTCCCATTGGGCCGGCTCGCCGGGCTGCGAGGTGCGCCGCGCGTCGATGGCGACCACGATGCATTGCGAGCCGTGATAGTCGGCGGCCGCCTTGACCAGCTCGGGGTTGGCGACGGCGGCGCTGTTGATGGACACCTTGTCGGCGCCGGCGTTGAGCAGGCGCTGGATGTCAGCCACTTGCCGCACGCCGCCGCCCACGGTCAGGGGGATGAAGATTTGCGACGCCACGGCTTCGATGATGGGCAGGATGAGGTCGCGGTTGTCGCTGGTGGCGGTGATGTCCAGGAAGGTGAGCTCGTCGGCGCCCTGCTCGTTGTAGCGCTGGGCGATTTCGACCGGGTCGCCGGCGTCGACGAGGTCGACGAAATTGACGCCCTTGACCACCCGCCCGGCGGTGACGTCCAGGCAGGGGATGATGCGCCGGGTCAGCGCCGTGTCGTTCAGCGCGTCAGCGGTGTTCATGCTTCGTCCGCGCCCAGCTCGTCGGCCAGATCCTGGGCGGCGGCGAAATCCAGCGTGCCTTCGTAGATGCTGCGGCCGAGAATGGCGCCCTCGACGCCTTCATCCTCGACCTCGCACAAGGCCCGGATGTCGGACAGGTCGGTGACGCCGCCCGAGGCGATGATGGGAATGTTGACATGCTGGGCCAGCTTGACCGTGGCGTCGATGTTGACGCCCGACAGCATGCCGTCGCGGCCGATGTCGGTGTAGACGATGGCCTCGCAGCCGTAGTCCTCGAACTTGCGGGCGATGTCCAGCACGTCGTGGCGGGTGAGCTTGCTCCAGCCGTCGGTGGCCACCTTGCCGTCGCGGGCGTCCAGGCCCACGATGATGTTGCCGGGAAAGGCGCTGCAGGCATCGCGCAGGAAGCCGGGGTCCTTGACGGCCGCGGTGCCGATGATGACGTAGGAAAGGCCGATGTCCAGGTATTTTTCGATGGTGTCCAGGTCGCGGATGCCGCCGCCGATCTGCACCGGAATCTGGTCGTCCATGGCTGCCAGGATGGACTTGATGGCAGCCTGGTTCTTGGGCGTGCCGGCCACCGCGCCGTTCAGGTCGACCAGATGCAGGCGGCGGGCGCCTTGCTCGAGCCACTGGGCGGCCATGGCGGCGGGATCTTCCGAGAAAATGGTGGCGTCGCCGAGGTCGCCCTGGCGCAGGCGTACGCATTGTCCGTCTTTGAGGTCGATAGCGGGAATGAGAAGCATGATCGAAGTTCGTAAAGGCAGGATAAAGTAAAAGTTTAAGGCAACTGTCAGGGGTTCCAGTCGACGAAGTTGCGGTACAGGCGCAGGCCGGCATCGGCGCTTTTCTCGGGGTGGAACTGCACGGCAAAAATATTGCCGGCGGCGACCGCACAGGTAAAGCTTACTCCGTAATGGGTGGTTCCGGCTGTCAGGCCGGCATCGGCCGGCTGGGCATAGTAGCTGTGCACGAAGTAGAAGTGGGTGTTGTCGGCAATGCCTTCCCAAAGCGGATGGGGCCTGGTCTGCTGCACGCGGTTCCAGCCCATGTGCGGCACCTTGAGCAGTTCTTCGTCGTGCCTGGGGTGGCCGGGCGAGGCGTACTGGGGCCCCGAGAAGCGTTTGACCAGCCCGGGAAAGATGCCCAGGCAGGGGGTGTCGCCTTCTTCGCTGCGCGAGAAAAGCATTTGCTCGCCCACGCAGACGCCCAGCAGGGGTTTGTTGCGGGCCGCTTCCAGCACGGCCTCGCGCAGCCCCGATTCGTCGAGGGTGCGGATGCAGTCCGGCATGGCGCCCTGGCCGGGAAACACCACGCGCGAGGCGTTCTGGATTTCATGGGCCTGGCTGCAGACGCGCACGTCGGCGTCGGGGGCGGCTGCGCGCAGGGCCCGGGCGACCGAGTGGAAGTTGCCCATGCCGTAGTCAACGATGGCGATAGTATTCACGATGCAGGAAAACGGTTGGGTTTAGAGGACGCCTTTGGTCGATGGCACGACGCCTTCGCTGCGCGGATCGAGTTCGATGGCCATGCGCAGGGCGCGGCCGAAAGCCTTGAACACGGTTTCGCACTGGTGGTGCGAGTTTTCGCCGCGCAGGTTGTCGATGTGCAGCGTGATCAGGGCGTGGTTGACGAAGCCCTGGAAGAATTCGCGCGTGAGGTCGACGTCGAAGCGCCCGATGTGCGAGCGGGTGAACGGAATGTGGTATTCCAGCCCCGGACGGCCCGAGAAGTCGACGACCACGCGCGACAGGGCTTCGTCCAGCGGCACGTACGAGTGCCCGTAGCGGCGCAGGCCTTTTTTGTCGCCCACGGCGGCGGCGAACGCCTGGCCCAGCGTAATGCCCACGTCCTCCACAGTGTGGTGGTCGTCGATGTGGGTGTCGCCGTCGCACTGGATTTCCAGGTCGATGAGGCCGTGGCGGGCGATCTGGTCCAGCATGTGGTCGAGGAAGGGAACCCCGGTGTTGATGGACTGGCGGCCCGTGCCGTCGATGTTGATGATGACGCGGATGCGGGTTTCGTTGGTGTTGCGGGTAATGTCGGCGGTGCGCATGGTCAGGACTCGGTAATCTAGTTCAGTGCCGGAAAGCGGCCCGGGCTGTCGGTGCTGCAGCCCCGCGTTGTCGCTTTTTCCGGATAACTTGGTTAGTGATGGCCGTACGGATAATGTGCGGAGCTCAGTGCTTCTCGGTAAGGCGGTACTGGGCGCTGGCCGCGTGCGCCTGCAGGCCTTCGCCCAGCGCGAGCATGGCGGCCGTGCGCCCCAGGGTTTGCGCGCCCGCCGGCGAAACGTTGATGAGGCTGGAGCGCTTTTGGAAATCATACACGCCCAGCGGCGAGGAAAACCGCGCGGTGCGCGCCGTGGGCAGCACGTGGTTGGGGCCGGCGCAATAGTCGCCGAGCGATTCCGAGCTGTAGCGCCCCATGAAGATGGCGCCTGCATGGCGGATTTTTTCGGCCCACTGTTCGGGATTCTGGGTGGAGATTTCCAGGTGCTCGGGGGCGATGTCGTTGGCGATGGCGCAGGCCTGCTCCAGGTCTTGCACCAGAATGAGGGCGCCGCGGTTGCTCAGGCTGCTGCGCAGGATGTCGACGCGAGGCATGGTGGGCAGCAGGCGCTCGATGGCGGCATGGACCTGGTCGAGGTAGGCGGCGTCGGGGCACAGCAGAATGGCCTGGGCCAGCTCGTCGTGCTCGGCTTGCGAGAACAGGTCCATGGCGATCCAGTCGGCCGGGGTCGTGCCGTCGGCGATGATGAGGATCTCGCTGGGGCCGGCGATCATGTCGATGCCCACGGTGCCGTAGACGCGGCGCTTGGCGCTGGCGACGTAGGCGTTGCCGGGGCCGACGATTTTATCGACGGGGGCGATGGTTTGCGTGCCGTAGGCCAGGGCGCCGACGGCTTGTGCGCCGCCGATGGCCCAGACGCGATCCACGCCCGCCACGGCGGCGGCCGCCAGCACGATGGGGTTGCGCGTGCCGTTGGGCGTCGGCGTGACCATGACGACCTCGGGAACGCCGGCCACCTTGGCGGGAATGGCGTTCATGAGCACCGACGAGGGGTAGGCTGCCTTGCCGCCCGGCACGTACAGGCCGACGCGGTCGAGCGGCGTGATTTTCTGGCCCAGCACCGTGCCGTCGGGCTCGGTGTAGGTCCAGGTTTCGGTGCGTTGATGTTCGTGATACGCCTGAACCCTGCGGGCGGCGGTTTCCAGCGCGCTGCGCTGCTCGGCGGGCAGGGCCGCCAGCGCGGCCTGCCATTCGGCCTTGGGGATTTCCAGTTCGGCCACGGACTGCGCCTGCACATGGTCGAAGCGCTGGGTGTATTCGAGCAGGGCGGCATCGCCACGGTGCTGGACGTCTTTAAGGACATCGGCGCTGACGCGCTCGATGGCTTCGTCTTGCGAGGCATCGAAGGCAAGCAGCGTTCGCAGCGTTTGCGCAAAATCGTCGGAGCGGGAATCTAGGCGTTTGATCAGGGGCATAAACGAACGGGAGCTGAAGGCGGATCTGTCGAGGACGATCAAATGAAGAGTGTATACCTTAACAACCCATCAGTCCTGGAGGGCCGAGGCGCGCGCGAAGGCGTCGATCAGCGGCTGCAGGGCTTTGGAGCGGGTTTTCAGGGAAGCCTGGTTGACGATGAGGCGCGACGAGATCGGCACGATGTCTTCGACAGCCACGAGGTGGTTGGCCTTGAGCGTGTTGCCGGTGGACACCAGGTCGACGATGGCGTCGACCAGCCCCACCAGCGGCGCCAGTTCCATGGAACCGTACAGCTTGATGAGGTCGACATAGACGCCCTTGCGGGCGAAGTGCTCGCGCGCGGCCTGCACGTATTTGGTGGCGACCCGCAGGCGCGAGCCCTGCAGCACGGCGGCCTGGTAGTCGAAGCCTTCGCGCACCGCCACGCAAAGGCGGCATTTGGCGATGTTCAGGTCGATGGGCTGGTACAGCCCGCCGGAGTGTTCGGCGGCGTGCTCGAACAGCACGTCCTTGCCGGCGATGCCGAAATCGGCGGCGCCGTATTGCACGTAGGTGGGCACGTCGGAGGCGCGCACGATGATCAGGCGCAGGCCCGGATCGCTGGTGGGCAGGATGAGCTTGCGCGAGGACTCGGGGTTTTCGGTGACGTGCACGCCGGCCGCGGCCAGCAGGGGCAGGGTTTCCTCGAAAATCCGTCCCTTGGAAAGGGCGAGGGTCAGGGGCTTGTCAAGGCTCATGCTTGTTCTCGTACTATGCGTTGGATATTGGCGCCGACCGAGCGCAGCTTGTGCTCCATGCGTTCGTAGCCCCGGTCCAGGTGGTAGATGCGCTCGACCGTGGTTTCGCCCCTGGCGGCCAGGCCGGCGATGACCAGGCTGGCCGAGGCGCGCAGGTCGGTGGCCATGACGGTGGCGCCCGAGAGCGCCGGCACGCCCGTCACCACGGCGGTGTGGCCGTCGATGTCGATTTTGGCGCCCATGCGGCCCAGTTCCTGCACGTGCATGTAGCGGTTCTCGAAGATGTTCTCGACGATGACCGCCGTGCCGTCGGCGATGGTGTTCAGGGCCATGACCTGGGCCTGCATGTCGGTGGGAAAGGCCGGGTATTCGTAGGTGCGGAAGCCCACGGCCTTGGGCCGCCGGCTCATCGAGCCGCGTATCCAGTCGGCGCCGCATTCGATGGCCATGCCGGCTTCCTGGAGCTTGTCGAGGATGGCGCCCATGGTGTCGGGGGCGGCGTTGCGCAGCAGGATGTCGCCGCCCGTCGCGCCGACGGCGCACAGGAAGGTGCCGGCCTCGATGCGGTCGGCCACGATGGTGTGTTCGGCGCCGTGCAGGCTGTCGACGCCGTCGATGACGATGCGGTCGGTGCCGTGGCCCTGGATGCGGGCGCCCATCTTGATGAGCAACTCGGCCAGGTCGGCGACCTCGGGTTCGCGCGCGGCGTTTTCCAGCACGGTCTGGCCTTCGGCCAGCACGGCCGCCATCATGAGGTTCTCGGTGCCGGTCACTGTGACCATGTCGGTGCGGATGGACGCGCCCTTGAGCCGGTTGGCCCTGGCGATGACGAAGCCGTGCTCGATGCTGATTTCCGCGCCCAGCGCGGCAAGCCCCTTGATGTGCTGGTCGACGGGACGCTGGCCTATGGCGCAGCCGCCCGGCAGGCTGACCTTGGCCTGGCCGAAGCGCGCCAGCAAGGGGCCCAGCACCAGGATCGAGGCGCGCATGGTCTTGACTAGGTCGTAGGGGGCTTCCAGGCTGTGGACGCCGCCGGCGGCGAGGCTGAGCGCGTTGTCGCCCTCTTGGGTGATGCGCACGCCCATCTGGCCCAGCAGGCGAACCGTGGTGCCGATGTCCTTGAGGGCGGGCACGTTTTTCAGCGCGATGGTGTCGGGCGTGAGCAGGCTGGCGCAAAGGATGGGCAGCGCGGCGTTCTTGGCGCCCGAGACGGAGATCTCGCCGTCCAGGCGGTTGCCGCCCGTGATAAGCAGTTTATCCATTCGGATTGGCTTTGTATTCGGCAGGAGTCAGGGTGCGCATCGACAGCGCGTGGATTTCGCTTTTCATGCGTTCGCCCAGCGAGGAGTACACCAGTTGGTGGCGCGCGATGAGGCGCTTGCCCTCGAAGGCGGGGCTGACGATGACGGCTTCGAAATGCGAACCGTCGCCCTGGACCTCGATGTGTTCGCAGTTCAGGGCTTCGGCGATGTATTGGCGCACTTGTTCGGGAGTTGGCAGCATGGGGTCAGTTCCGTAGTTTGTAGCCCGAGGCCAGGAGCCTTTGGGTGAGGATGCACAGCACGGCGAATACGCCGGCCACGACGGCCAGGCTATGCCAGGGCGAGACGTCGGAGACGCCGAAGAAGCCGTAGCGGAAGCCGTCTATGGTGTAGAAAATGGGGTTCCAGCGCGAGACGGCGAACCAGAACGGGGGCAGGCTGTGTATGGAATAGAACACGCCCGACAGGAAGGTGGCCGGCATGATCAGGAAGTTCTGGAAGGCCGCGAGCTGGTCGAATTTCTCGGACCACAGGCCCGCGATCAGGCCCAGCGCGCCCATGATGCCGCAGGCCAGCACGGCAAAGACCAGGACCCACTGCGGATGGGCGGGCGCAAGCGGCACGAAGAACAGCGCCACGGCCCACAC
>NZ_DATMGA010000003.1:0-68034 GCF_035555955.1 Eoetvoesiella sp.
CAGGATATTCTGCGTGGCCTGCACCCAGGAAGGCCTGGATACCGGCCGGCGCAGCGCCAGGGCCTCAGGCATCGCCCGGTCCGGAACTGGCCGCCCCCATGACGGGCACGGCCAGGGTCTGCGCAGAGCCCAGGTCATCTTCGGCAAGAATGCCGGCGCCCAGGGCCGAGCCCTCGTTGACGCTTTCCAGCGCCCACAGCACACGCTCGGCAGTGGCGGGCGCGTTCAATGGCACGGTGACCCCGGGGGCCGCCGTGGAAGCAATGGCGTCGCGAATGGCCAGGAATACGGAAATGGCCGTGGGCAGCGGCGGTTCGCCCACCGCCTTGGACTGATAGATATTGTTCTCGGTATTGCCGTTGTCGAAAAACGCGATATTCAGCACCGGAGGACAGTCGGACACCGAGGGAATCTTGTAGGTGGATGGCGCATGGGTCATCAGCTTGCCTTTGTCGTTCCACCATAGCTCTTCGGTGGTCAGCCAGCCCATGCCCTGGATGAAGCCGCCTTCGACCTGGCCCCCATCGACCGCCGGATTGATGCTGCGTCCGCCATCGTACAGAATGTCGGCCCGCAGCAGCTTGTTCTCGCCGGTAAGGGTGTCGACGACGACTTCAGCGCATGCCGCCGCATAGACAAAATAATAAAAGGGCCGGCCGGTGAGCGTCTTGACGTCGTAGTGGATCTTGGGCGTGCGGTAGAACCCCGACGACCACAGGGGAATACGCGCCATATAGGCCTCGTGCACGAAATCGGCGAACGGCAGCGTAATACGGTCGCCGCAGACGACTTCGTTGTTGCGAAACTGGATATGGGCTTCGTCGCAGCCATAGTGGTCGGCGGCAAATGCCGTGAGCGCCGCCTTGATTTTGCGGGCGGCGTCCTGAGCGGCCTTGCCGTTGAGATCGGAACCCGTGGAAGCCGCCGTGGCCGACGTATTGGCAACCTTGGAGGTATCGGCCGCCGATACGCGCACATGCGTAATATCCAGGCCCAGTTCCTCGGCCACGACCTGCGCCACCTTGGTGTTCAGGCCCTGGCCCATTTCGGTGCCACCATGGTTGATCAGCACCGAGCCATCGGTATAGATGTGCAGCAAGGCGCCGGCCTGGTTCAGGAAGGTGGCGGTAAACGAAATGCCGAACTTCACCGGCACCAGCGCCAGGCCTTTTTTAAGGATGCGGCTTTGCGCGTTGAACGCGTCGATCTGCCGGCGGCGTTCACGATACTGGCTGCTGGCCTCGAGCTGGTCGACCAGCTCGTGCACGACGTTGTCCTCGACCACCATTTGATACGGCGTGACATTGCGGTCGGTGCGCCCGTAGAAATTGAGCTTGCGCACATCGAGCGGATCCTTGCCCAGTCTGCGGGCGATGTCGTCGATGATGTATTCGATGCACAGAATGCCTTGCGGGCCGCCGAAACCGCGGAACGCGGTATTGGACTGCGTATTGGTCTTGACCCGCAGCGACAGGATGTCGAAGGTTTCGAGATAGTAGGCGTTGTCGGAGTGGAACACTTGGCGATCGGCCACCGCGCCGGAAAGATCGGCGGAGTAGCCGCAGCGCAACTGCTGCTCGAACGCCACCGCCTTGATCAGGCCTTCGTCGGTATAGGCGACATCGAACAAAACGCGAAAGTCGTGGCGCTTGCCCGTGATGGTGAAATCGTCGTCGCGGTCGGCGCGTATTTTGACGGGCTTGCCGGTGCGCCGGGCCAGCAGGGCCGCCGCCGTGGCGAACGGCCAGGACTGGCTTTCCTTGCCGCCGAATCCGCCGCCCATGCGCCGGCATTGCACCTTGACGGTATGCGAGGGCTGGCCCAGCATGTGCGCCACCATGTGCTGCATTTCGGACGGGTGCTGGGTGGAGCAATAGACCTGGAATTCGCCATCTTCGCCCGGAACGGCATAGGCGACCTGGCCTTCGAGGTAGAACTGTTCCTGCCCGCCGCAATACAGCTCGCCCTGATGCCGGTTGGGGCCCTGCGCAAGCGCGGCCGGCACGTCGCCCCGCGAAATATGCACAGGCGGCAGCACGTAGGACTTGCGCGCCGCGCCTTCCTCGACCGTCAGGACGGGCTCGAGGTCTTCGTATTCGATGCGCGCCAGCTGCACGGCGCGCCGCGCCTGGTCGTGGGTGGCGGCGGCCACAGCGAATATCGGCTGGCCCAGGTATTCGACCTTGCCGTCGGCGAAAATGGGCTCGTCCTGGATATAGGAACCCACGTATTTCTCGCCCGGAACGTCGTCCAGCGCGACGACCGCCGCAACTCCGGGCGCGGCGGCAACCGCCGAAAGATCCATGGATACGATACGGGCATGCGCCCGCGCGGACATGCCCAACGCCCCGTGCAGGCTGTTGGCAAGCTCGGGGATGTCGTCGGTGTACTGGGCGCTTCCCGTGACGTGCAGATGCGCGCTTTCGTGAGGCAGCGCCTTGCCGACGGTTTGATAGGTGTTTGCAGACATGAGACCCCCTGACTAAATGCGAGTATCGGTCATGCCGGTGCTCTCGAGGTAAAAACGGTACAAAAGGTTGCGCGCCGCCTTCAGGCGGTAGGCGCCGGTGGCGCGCATGTCGGTCATGGGCTGGTAGTCCTGCTCCAGCGCGTCCATGGCCCTGGCCACGGCCGCCTCGTCCCAGCTTTGGCCGTCCAGGGCCCGCTCGGCATGCGGGGCGCGGCGCGACGTGGCCGCCATGCCGCCGTGCGCAATGCGCACCGACGCCACCCTGCCCTGGTCGACCCGAAGCGCGTAGGCGCCGCACACCGCCGAGATGTCCTGGTCGACGCGCTTGGAAAGCTTGTACGTGGCCACCTGGACATCGGCGGCCCGCAAGGGGATGAGCAAGGCCTCGACGAACTCGCCGGGCTCGCGGGCCTGCTTGCGGTAGTCGACATACAGGTCTTCCAGCGGCAGCTCGCGCCGGCGCCCTCCTTTGCGCAGCACCACCCGAGCCTGGATGGCGATGAGAAACGGCGCGCTGTCGCCGATGGGCGAGCCGTTGGCGACATTGCCCACCAGGGTTCCCGAATTGCGGATGGGCATGGACGCAAAACGCTTCCAGAGCTCGAGCACCTCGGGGTATTCGTTGGCGACGGCCGCGTAGCCGTCATTCAGCAAGACCGTGGCGCCGATGCGCAGACAGCCACCCTGGTGCTCGATTTGATTGAGCTCGGAAACGCCGCCCAAATAGATGATGTCGTCGAAAGACCGAAGCTGCTTGGTCACCATGAGGCCGACATCGGTGCCGCCCGCCAGCAGCATGGCCTCGGGGCGGGCCGCGTAGAGCCCGGCCAGTTCGTCCAGCGTGGCCGGCGCAAAATACCGTTGCCCCGCGGATTCGAGATATAACGAGGTCTTGCACGATTCCTGCAGTTCAGCGAGCTGCCGTTCGATACATTCGACATCGAGCCTGGCTTCGGGGTAATTGCCCATATTGAGCGCAGCGTCGATGATGGGCCGATAGCCGGTGCAGCGGCACAGATTGCCCGAAAGATTGTCGAGCACTTCCTCGCGCACAGGGCGGGTAAGGCCGTTCTGGTACATGGTGTACATGGACATGACGAAGCCCGGTGTGCAAAACCCGCACTGCGATCCATGATGATCGACCATGGCCTGCTGCACGGGGTGCAGGCTGCCGTCGCCGCCGGCCACTGCCTCGACCGTCCAGACGGCCCGGCCGTCCAGCGTGGGCAGGAAACGGATACAGGCGTTGACGGCCCGGAACTCGACCTGGCCATCGGCCCCGAGACTGGCCTCGGTAACGGTACAGGCTCCGCAGTCGCCTTCCGCGCAACCTTCCTTGGTGCCGGTAAGCCCCGCCTGCTCGCGCAGATACTGCAATACCGTCTGCGTGGGTGACGCCGGTGTTACATGCTGCAACCGGCCATTCAAATAGAAACTGACGACCTGCCTTTGACTCATTGCTGTCTCCCGCCTTCCAGGCTGATGGTCGGGGCGCTTTGCTGTTCAGCCGCCTCGTCCAGGAACGACCCATCTACCGTATAGTGTTGATCTAAATTGCTTTCATCGCAATTGGGGGCGGAGCCGATGCGATCGACCACGACGAATTTCCCCTTCCTGCCCAGGGTCATGAGCGGGTGGTGCCATGTCCCCTGGAAATAATTGACGCCTTGCCCGCCGTCGGCAAGAAAAGCGCATATGCCAGTTTCGTCGGGCTTGTCGTTGGCGCCATTGGGCGCGACCACGATGACGAAGGCCGCGCCGTCGGCGGGTATCCACGACTGGCTGCCAAGCGGATGGCGCTCCAGCATGGATATGCTCATGGGAAACGCCAGGGCGTCGCCCAGCGCCAGGCTGATGCCGGCATGGCCGTCGGCGCCGCTGACCTGCACAGTGCCCTGGGCATGGTAGCGTCGGGTGGTTCCGTTATTGATGGGAAACCAGTCCCGGCCTTCCGTTTCGATGACCTCGCCGAACCGGGCGAAGCGGGATTGCGTCAAACGCTGTAGTTTCAAAATCGGCAATCTGTGTCTCCTGGATCGGCGTTTGCGCCCGATGCGCGCGCCGCCGTCCCGTATTTTTATTGCCGGCCGGGCAGGCTTGCGCCACGCCGGGCCCGGGCAAAGCGGCTACCGCGCCAGGCGGCCCCATATGCGCAGCCGGCTGATGCCGCCATCGGGAATCATGTTCAGCTTTACATGGGTAACCGGCCCCAGCGGCTGGATATGCTCGGTCGTATAAAAATGCTGCTTGTCGGCTTCGGTTTTTTGCTCGCCCAACAGGACGGGCCAGAACATGGCCTGGGTGATGACGGACTGGTCGGTGCCGCCCGAAACATGCGCCGCCTGCAGGGAAATACGGTCGGGGTAGTTGCCCTTGAAATGCGCCGTATCGACCTCGATTTTCTCGACCACGGCCGCATGGCCGAGTTCGACGATGCACCAGTCGTGGCCTGGATCGCGGCGGCGACGCGTTTCCCAGCCATCGCCCATGTTGACGCCGCGCCCCGGCATGATGAGCCGGAACGGCACGCCGAAATGCGCGTCGTTGTAGCCCACGATGCGCCCGCCGGCCGCCAGCGCGGAAACCTCGTGCAGCGCATTGGCGTCCAGCGCACTCCAGTCGCAAACAGCCTGGCCGTAGATGCGCAGGCGCGCAACGCCGCCATCGGGGTAGATGTTGAGGCGGCAGTGCGTCCAGGCGCGCCCGTCGTCCAGCTCGATGAAATGGTGCGAATTGCCGGCCAGCGACGTGGCGGGCACGAGATCCGTCCATACCGTGTTCTGGTCGGGTTCGGTGCTGCAATGGCACGCCTGCAGCGAAGCCGCGGGCGGGAAGTTGCCGGTGAAATGGCTGGTATCGATATCCACGCCCTTGATGACCCCGGGCAGGCCCAGCCTGACAATGGCATGATCATGGCCGGCCTGGCGCTTGCGCCGGGTTTCCCAGCCGTCCATCCATTTTCCGTGGTCGTCGAACTTGCCCACCACGAACACCGGCTCGGAAGCCTGCAACATGCGATTGGCGGCGGCGAACCATTCATCCGAGCACGAGACGACGGTGGCGCCGAAATCGGCCGACGCCAGATTGGCGTGCCGGGTGGCGAACGCGGGCAACTCCGCGCTGGGGGCATTCAAGACAGTACCTGCGGGTAGATTGGGGGCTGCCATTGCAAAATCACTCCTGACGAAAAACTGCGCGCCGGTTGAAGAAAGGGCCGGCCCCTTGCGATTATTCGCGAATGAGGTCATCGAGCCGAAGTCGCCCGATTCTGTATATCTGAGCCAGGTTTTCAGCCATTTCGGCGTCGGGCGCCAGGCCCAGGCGCCGCTGGAACTGCTCGATGATGCCGGCGCGGTCGTAGCCGCGCACGGCAAGAATGAACGGAAAACCGAACTTCTCGCGATACGCCTGATTGAGCGAGGTAAGCGTGGCGAACTCTTCCGGCGAGCAATTGGCCAGGCCCGCGCCCGCCTGTTCGGAACTGGACTCGGGCGTGAGCTCGCCTCTTACCGCCGCTTTGCCGGCCAGCTCCGGATGGGCGCGGATGAGCGTCAGCCAGGCATCCCGCCCCGCCCGCTGAATGCACTCGGTCATTGCCCGGTGCAAGGCTTGCACGCTGGCAAACGGCCGCTGGCCCAGCACCCCCTGCGCCACCCATGGCGAATGCTCGAAGACGCCGCCCAGAACGCGCACGAAATCCTCTTCGGAGGCGCTGTTCAAGGCCGCCAGCGTGATGGCGGCGCTCATGGCCGGCTCCCGTCGTAATAGGGATGATGTTCCCGCCAGTGCCTGGCTATATCGACGCGGCGGCAAATCCAGACCCGCTCGTGCTTTTGCACGTAGTCCAGAAAGCGCTGCAGCGCGGCAAATCGCCCCGGGCGCCCGGTAAGGCGGCAGTGCAAGCCCACCGACATCATCTTGGGCGCCGTTTCGCCTTCGGCGTACAGGACGTCGAAGGCATCCTTGAGGTAGTTGAAAAAGTGTTCGGAAGTATTAAAGCCCTGGGGCGTGGCGAAACGCATGTCGTTGGTGTCCAGCGTATAGGGCACGATAAGCTGGGGGGCGAGGCTGCCATCAGTTTTCTCGACCTCCATCCAGAAAGGCAGGTCGTCGCCATAGTAGTCCGAGTCGTACAGGAAGCCGCCCTCGTCGGCCACCAGGCGGCGCGTATTGGGGCTGTCGCGCCCGGTATACCAGCCATAGGGATGTTCGCCGGTAATGCCGCGGATGATTTCAATGCAATGCAGCATATGTTCGCGCTCGACATTCTCGGCTACCGACTGGTAGTGGATCCAGCGATAGCCGTGGCAGGCGATTTCGTGGCCCTGCTCCACAAACGCCCGGGCCACCTCGGGGTTGCGCTCCAGCGCCATGCCGATGCCGAACACCGTAAGCGGCAGGCCGCGCCGCTCGAACTCGCGCAGTATGCGCCATACGCCGGCCCGCGAGCCGTATTCGTAAATCGATTCCATGGACATATGCCTGGCGGAATAGGTATCGGCGCCCACGATCTCCGACAGGAACTGCTCGGAACCCGAGTCGCCGTGCAGCACGCAGTTTTCGCCGCCTTCTTCGTAGTTCAGCACGAACTGCAGCGCAACGCGCGCCCCGCCCGGCCAGGCCGCCTGGGGAGGTTTTTTGCCGTAGCCGATCAAATCGCGAGGATATTGCTTGTTCATGGATGCTCCGGATCAAGGCTTGATGCTGAAGGCCGCCCAGGGGTCGGCCGGCACAGTCGTTGTGGATTCGCTCACGCGCTGCTCGCAATCCTGAAGATGGTGGCACATGGCGCCCTTGGCGCCCTCGGCATTGCCGGACGCCAGCAGGTCAAGGATTTGCTCGTGCTCGATATAGGAGCAGGTGCTGGAGCTGGGCGTGTCGTAAAGCGCGATGATCAGGGTCGTGCGCGAACACAGGCCATGCATCATCTCGGTAAGCACGTCGTTGCCGCCCAGGGCGGCCATCTTGACGTGAAAAGCGTTGGAAAGCCTTAGCCAGCTGACGCGGTCACCCTGCTCGAAGGCCTGGCGCTCTTGAGCGACCATGGCCCGCAAAGGCTCGAGCCTTTGCGGCAAGTCGGGCATGCCCAGCAGTTGCTCGATGAGCAGGCATTCAAGGGCGCGCCGGGCCTCGAAAACGTCTTTGGTTTCCTTGGCGTCGGGGCGCCACACAAAGGCCCCGCGGTTGGGCAACTGCACGACCAGCTTGTCGTAGGCCAGTTGGGCCAGCGCGCCGCGCACCGTCGCGCGCGAGCAGCCGAAAATGCTGCACAGCGTCGATTCGGTAAGCTTGGCCCCCGGCAGCAGGCGCCTGTCCATGACCGCGTCGAAAATCTCGGCGTAAACGCGGTCGACGTCGGAGTCGGGCGCGCTGCCCTCGAGCAGTGAGGACGCCCTGGGCGCATCGCTGTCGGAAACCGGATCTCGGCGCGAGTCCAGATAAAGCATTGCACGTATCCTTTACCGTTCTTTATAAGGAAATCTACTATTGACAATTATTGACACCTAAAACAGAATCGTCAACACAAATTGTCAACAATTAATGAAAACAGCTTCGGCGACGCCAGGTTTGCTTTCAAGGCCGTCGATACACCCCGCCGCGCCACAACCGGAGACTCCATGGGAAAACTATCCACCCACGTGCTGGACACCATGCACGGCAAGCCCGCCGAAGGCGTGGCCATGCGGCTTTACGCCGTGCAGGGCGACACCCGGAAACTCCTGAAACAGGCCGTCACCAACCATGACGGGCGCTGCGACGCCCCCCTGCTGGAAGGCGGCAACCTCGAAGCCGGCGTCTACGAACTGGTTTTCGAGGCCGGCGACTACTTCGCCGGGCAAGGCGTGACCCTGCCGGAACCCCGCTTCGTCGATCAGGTGGTGCTGCGCTTCGGCATCGCCCGGCCCAACGAGAACTACCACGTGCCGCTGGTCGTCACGCCATGGACCTACTCAACCTATCGCGGCAGCTGATGGCGCCGCGCCGGCAATGCAAGTCGTAAACCGGCAAACGGCGTTCCGCCCTCCACCCTTCAATCAAACCAACGGAATCGAGTCATGCACGCATATTTGATGGAGTTCGGCAATTTGCTCTTGCGCTGGCTGCACGTGGTGGCCGCCATCGCCTGGATCGGCGAATCCATTTACTTCGTGATGCTCGACAACAGCCTGCATCCGCCGCGCGGCGAGGAAAGCAAGAAGCGCGGGGTGTTCGGCGAGATGTGGGCGGTGCACGGCGGCGGCTTCTACCACAACCAAAAATACCTGACCAACCCGGCGGAACTCCCCGACGACCTGCACTGGTCCTTCTGGAAGGCCTACACCACCTGGCTTTCGGGGTTTGCGCTGTTCGCGGTGCTGTACCTGGTCAAGCCCTCGTTCTACCTGGTCAACACGGGCAGCGACTGGGCCTGGGCCGCGGCGCTTTCGGGCTGGCAGGCCAGCATCATTGCCGTGCTGTTCCTGGTGGCGGGCTGGGTGGTCTACGACCAGCTCTGCCGGCGCGTCAGCCCCAATATGGAAAACGACGGGGTATTGAGCATTGCCGTCGCCATCATGATGGTGATCGTGGCCTATCTAAGCAGCCATATATTCCAGGGCCGGGCCGCCTTCCTCATTACCGGCGCGGTCATGGCCACCAGTATGTCGGCCAATGTGTTCTTCTGGATCATCCCCGGCCAGCATCGCATGGTCAATGCCCTGAAAAGCGGCCAGACGCCCAATCCCCTGGACGGCAAGCGCGGCAAGCAGCGCTCGGTGCACAACACCTATTTCACGCTGCCCGTCGTGTTCCTGATGCTCAGCAACCACTACTCGTTCACGTTTTCCAGCCCCTACGCCTGGATCATCATGAGCCTGTTCATCTTTTCGGGCGCGGCCATACGGCAATATTTCGTGCTGCGCCACCTGGGGCAGAACAAGCTGGCCTATCCCGCCGTCGGCATCGTCCTGCTTATCGTCATTGCCTGGCTGGCCGCCCCTGTCGCGCCAACCGTCCCGGCGCCTGCCGCGCAAACGGCGGCTGCCGGCGGCACCACCGCTGCCGCCCAAGAAACCAGCACCAAGCAGGCCCTGGAAATCTTCCATGCGCGGTGCATACAGTGCCACTCCGCCAAGCCGAGCCAGCCGGGGTTCGCCTCGGCCCCGGCCGGCATCATGCTGGACACCGAACAGGAAGCCCTGGCTCACCCCGCGCTTATCAAGCAGGTCGTCGCCAGCAAATACATGCCTCTGGGCAATATGACTCACATGACTGACGCCGAGCGCGCCAGCATCGCGGCCTGGGCCGGCAAATAAAGCCGGCCTCGTGGCTACGCCCTGGGCGCCGCGGCGGCGTTCCTGAAAACAGGCCGGATCACGCGCTCGCGGATCCGCCAATAGCCGTCGCCCTGCAGCACATACACGTCTTCAAAGTCCGCGACCATGAACACGGCAACATGGTCGACGGGCAAGTCGGCGGTATTGCTGGCATAGGAAACCCAGACGCTGCTGCCGCGCGCCTCGGTATGGTCGTGGTTGAACTCCAGCCGCAAGCCTGTGCCCGCATGCCGCGTTATGCGCGGCCCGCCGGCCGCCTTGCGCTCTACGAAGAACCGCTTGATCTCGCCCGGCCCCGACAAAAAGCGTGCACCGCTTGTATAGCGCGCGTCTTCGGTGAAGGCCTGCGCCAGGTCGTCGTAACGCTGCTCGTCGAGACAGGCTGCCACAAAGGCGTTCAGCTCTTCGATCGCCAGCCTGTGCGCAAGCGTTGCGCCGATTTCCTGCACGGAAGAACGCTTCATCGCCATTCCACCGGGTTGATCAGGCGGCCTATGCCCGAGATGCCCACCTCGATGGGGCCGCCCAGCTTGTTCAGGTCTATGTTCTGAACCGCCTTGCCGTTCGCGGCGCCGGCGGCCTTGAGCGCGGTGCCCATGGAAATGATGTCGCCGGGCTCGAGAGTCATGTAGGTCGAGGCGAACGCCACCACATCCCTGACCTTGAAGAAAAGATTGGCGGTGTTGTCTTCGGTGACGAGCTCGTCCTGGTGCACGCAGCGCACGGTAAGGTCGTGCGGGTCGTCGATGGCATCGCGCGTGACGACCCACGGCCCCATCGGGCCGAACGTGTCTGAGCATTTGTAGCGGGCCGGGTAGGATACCCAGCTGTCGACGTATTCGATGGCGCTGGCGTCGCCCTCTTTGGGGTGGATGGCCCGATAGTGAAAGGTGTCTTCGCCGCGCATGGTGGGCGAGGTCAGATCATTGATGATGCTGTAGCCGAACACGTGGTCCATGGCCTGTTCGACCGGGATATCGCTGCCCCCCTTGCCGATGACGACGGCCAGTTCGGGCTCGGGATGAACCCGCCCGAAATCGGCCCGCAGCCGGATGGGCTGGCCATGCCCGATGAGCGATGACGAAGCCTTGATGAACATGGCGGGATGCTTGGGCCCGCTTTTGATGCGGTCTTTATTGGCGCTGTTGTTCAGGGCGACGCACATGATCTTGCCCGGCCTGGGCACGGGCGGCAGCCAATGCTGGCTGTCCACGGCGGCCCCCTTGCGGCCGGCAACCGCGGCGCGAACGCGGCCAAGCAAGGCGTCGCCACCAGCGATCACGTCCATGACCGAGCGCGGCGCATCGTCCATGATATCTTCAAGCACGGCAACCGCATCGCTCTCCACGGCGACCACCACCGCATCGCGGCCGTTCCTGCTGATTGTTCCGAACTTCATTCATGCTCCTTGTACGGTGTTGTCCGCAAACTCCGGTTCAATCATGGTCAATACGCCACAACCGGTGATCTGCGGTGAGGTATAAAAATCGTAGACGGCCTGCGCCTGCTCCGACAGTGCGGCCCGCATGGCGAACCACAGGGACAGCTCGCTGGCCTCGGTGCCGCCGTAGCGCATGTATTCTTCCTGGGGCATCGCCACCAGCTTGTCCATATTCCTGGGCAAAGCCTTGAGGAAGCGCCTGTCGAACTCCTGGTTGGAAATGCCGAAGCGGGCTCCGCTGATTTGATGCGACATGCCGCCGGTGGCGATGACGACGACCCGTTCGTCGGCGTCATTGGCCTCGACAGCCGCCCGTATCTGCCGGCCCAGCCTGGCAAGGCGCTGCGAGGTGGGCAAGGGCTGGCGCACCATGTTCACCGCGATCGGCGTAACCGGTATGTTCCAGGGGATATCCACCAGATACGGAAACCAGGAATACACGCCGTGATCGAGCTTGAGCGTCTGGCATATCGTAAGGTCGACCTCGCTTTGGCGGACCAGGTGCTCGACCAGGGGAATGGCGAAGCCCGGATCGCCCCGCAAGTCCGGCAAGGGCCGCTTGCCCCAGCCTTCGTCGGCCTGCTCGAATTCGTCGGCCACGCCGATGGCCAGGGTCGGGTAGGCGTCGAAATCGAAGTGGTTGAGGTGGTCGTTATAGACGACGACCAGTTGCGTGGGCCGCAGGTCTTCCAGCCACTGCCTGACCGGACGGGTGCCTTCGTACCAGATGCCCCAGCGCGGGTCGAACCCATGCGCCAGCCCCTTGTCGTATTCCATGCCCATGGAGGGCGTATGCGCAATACCTATGCCTGCAATGATCTGCGCCATTATTCGAACTCCTTGGGCAGGCCGCTTACCTTGCGCGGGCACGAGGCCTTGAGCACCTCGACATCCACGCCGGCATTGTGCGCGCCGATGTGCCAGAGGTTCTGGCCGACCGCGGCGGCGATCTTGGAAATGGCCTGCAGATGGCCGCCGGATAGCAGCAGCCGGCTCCAGTCGCGTGCGAGCACCAGCGCGATATCGCCCTCGGAAATACCGTAAGTCTTCATGTAGGCCACCTCGTCGCGCAGGTAAACCTGCCGGTTGGCCGGGATGCGCAAGCTAAGCGCAAACTTGTTCAGCTTGTGCCCCTTGAGCGCCAGGTAGGGCGAAAACAACAGGGTTCCCGGCCAATCGAGATTGAATTCGGGCGTGGGCATGCCCTGGGCTGCTGCTTCGGATGACGATGTCTGGGTGTGCATGATTGCTCCGTGCCGGCTGTGTCCGTCGCAAGTCTATACCTGCTCGTTCGCCATGCGTAGCAGGATGCGGCGCATGGCGACGCCGGCCTGATCGCTTTTTATGTGGATCTCGGCGCCGGTCGCCTCGGGTTCGGTCCGGTAGATGCGGGCGATGGCCTCGAGCGCGCCCTTGTCCTCGTTGAACGCCGTGATGGCGCTTTGCCTCATGTATTCGTCCACCTCGGTCTCGCCCAAGGCGAAGTCGCGGGCGAACGAAAACCAGTAATGCGTGGAGTCCTGGGTTTCCGGGGTGGCGAAGTGGGTGATGTAGACCGTGAAATCGCGGCGCTTGCCCGGTTCGGGCTGCAGGTCGGAAAGCACGGCCGAGGCATGATGCATGGCCGGCGAAACGAATTCGGATTCCGTGCGGCGCGACATTTTTCCGGCAATGCCGGTGCGCGCGTAGATGGGGGGCACGTCGCATTCAGCGACGAAGCGGCTGATGTGCACGGTGTTCTCGGTGGTGGATACCTCGAACGGGCTGCGGGCGTACTCGGGGGTGCCCAGCGTGGACGGATGCAGGTAGGTGAAATGCGACAAGTCCAGCAGATTCTCTTGCAGGTAGACATAGTTGGCCTGCAGGCTTAGATAGCTTGTGACGTAGTTCCACTTGGGGTCCACCAGCCAACTGGTATCGGGGATGGCGCTTTCATCGGCCCTGGCGGCATCGTCCATCCATATCCACACGAAGGGGCCGCGTTCCGCCACTGGATAGGAACGGGTACAGGTACTGGGGGGAACCGACGTTTGCGAGGGAATCTCCGCGCAGGATCCGTCCTGGCGGAAAGCCAGGCCATGGTAGCCGCAACGCAGAACGTCGCCCTCGAGCTTGCCCTGCGACAACGGAAACGAGCGGTGCGGGCACCGATTGAGCAAAGCCACCGGCTGCCCGCCCTGCGTGCGATAAAACACCAGGCTTTGGCCGAGCAGAGTCCGCTCGCGCGGCTCGCGCGTGAAGTCGCTGCCCCAGCCGGCGATGTACCAGCAATTTTTCACCAGCGGCGTCTTCCCGTCGGCCAGGCGCGCATTGGCCTTTGCCAGTGCGGCGACAGCTGCCGATGCCGCCACGCCGGCCTGTTCGTTTGCTCCCATTTTTTGCTCCTTGCACAGATGTTGGACGACCCTTTTGCTGCCGAGCACGGGTAAACCTGCTGGCCTGCGAAATATTAATGCAGCATTGCTGCACTAATGCAGCTATAGTATCATTGCTTCAGATCAAAAAAATATCCGGGAATTCCCGGAATCGGCCATTGGGGCAACGCCCGACAACATCGGCAATCCCCCATGCCGCTATACTTTCGCTGGGCATGCGCCCTGGCCGCGGCGTTTTCCACGGTACATGACGTTCTGCAAGGAGCAGGCAAGCAGTTCTATGGCAAAGGGAATCCAATCCATCGATATCGCGTTCGGCGTGCTGCACGCGCTTCAGCACAGCACTGGCCCGATGCTGCTGAAGGACATCGCTGCGCGCACCGGCATGTCGGCAAGCAAGGCCAGGATGTATTTGGTCAGCCTGCTGCGCACCGGGCTGGTCTCGCAAAACGCAAGCAGCGCCTATACCCTGGGCCCGGCCGCACTGAACCTGGGCCTGGCCGCCTTCAAGCAGATCGACCTGATGGATACGACGCGAAGGCTGCTGACTTCGCTGACGGAAGAAACCCAGGCCCCCACCATGCTGAACATATGGGCCGGCACGTCCATAAGAATCATTGCCCGCAACGACAGCGCCGGCGACCTGCCCATCCACTTCCGCATAGGAGGAACCGCCGCCCTGACCAATACGGCGACGGGGCGGGTCTTCATGGCTTATTTGCCGGCCGGGGTCGTCATGCCTTACGTACAGAGCGAACTGGCAAACAAGCCGGCAACGGGGGAAGATGCCGTGACCATGGAGGCCCTGGAGCAGCGCGTCCACGCCATCCGCGAACGCGGCTACGATATGTCGCCCGATGTCGTGCTGACCACCGATCCCCACATCACACTGCAGGGCTATGGGGCCATCGCCGTGCCGGTCGTCGACATTTCCCAGGAGCTGCGGTTCGTCATCACCGTGCTGTACCGCAAGACCAGCGATACCCGCGAAGCCGATACCATAGCCAGCATCCTGGAAAAAATCCGCGACGCCATTCCTACCCCCGTGCTGCCGCCCGTCCGGGCCTCCTGAAGCCTATACTCCCAGAACAACGCATCCCTGGACTTTCCATGACCCGCATCGCACTCATCCACGCCCTGGCTCAATCCGTTCCGCCCATCAACCAAGCCTTTGCGCGCCTGTGGCCCGAAGCCACGCTGATGAACCTGCTTGACGACAGCCTGTCGGCCGACGTGGCGAAAACCGGACTGGACGCGTGCATGCACCAGCGCTTCATGACCTTGGCCGACTATGCAGTGGGCTGCGGGTCCGACGCCATCCTCTATACCTGCTCGGCCTTCGGCCCCTGCATCGAAGCCGTGGCCCGCAAATACCCAGACATGCCGGTGCTCAAGCCCAACGAAGCCATGATTGCGCAAGCGGCCAGGCGCGGCAAACGCATCGGCCTGGTGGCGACCTTCGCCCCCACCCTGGCCTCCATGCCGGCCGAGTTTCCCGGCACCGTCGAAGTCGAGACCGAGCTGGCGGCGGGCGCGCTGGACGCCCTGAACGCCGGCGATGCCGCGCGCCACGACGAGCTGGCTGCGCAGGCTGCCGGCCGCCTGCAGGCGCGGGGCTGCGACCTGATCGCCCTGGCGCAGTTCAGCCTGGCGCGCGCCGCGCCAAAAGTCGCCCAAAGCGTCCCGCTCGATGTGTTGACGACCGTCGACAGCGCGGTCGAGCTGCTGCGCGAAAAGCTGGCCCCGGGCCGCTAATCCCGCCCGCCGTGCGTATCCGGTACGACGCTTGCCTTGAAAATCCGCGGGCCGCAGCCTAGCCAATGCACAGATAGCCGCGCGTAAGCCCTTCCGCGGCCATCATCGAGCCGCTTTCCGAAATACGAACGGCCCCATAGCCCGGCGGACAGCTGCAGGCGCCGGTAATCAGGTTGTAGGTTCCGGCGGCACAGCCGGTCTTGGTATTGGTGGAATACCCTCCGCCGCCCCGCCCTCCCGCCGGCAGCCAGACATTGCCCCAGCAGACAAGCAGGGCGCCGTAAGCGGCGCGCGCCATCAATCCATCCGCCGGGCAGGCCGTTCGCTCTGTGGCTTCGGCGCCAATCGACAGGTACCCCTGCACATTGACCGAAGCCTGCGCATGGATATCGCCTTTTACCGTAGCCGTGCCCTGTAGATCTGGGTCTCGGCTATCCCGCACCCGCAGGTAATCGGTGGCCGCCAATTGCTCGGCGGTGACCGCCATGGCAACGGTACCATCAGGCAGCGGATCCAAGCCCGGAACAGGAGGATTGGGAAACTGAAAAGCCGCCCCGCCTATCTGATGGGAACGGCCGCGCAAGACGGCCCCGCCCTGGCCCTGGGCCGCGAGCAGCCACTGCGCCACCAACTGCTCGCCGGACGACGAGGCCATGGCGTCGGGCAGCGCCCGGCTGCTGTGGACGAGCGCTTCGACGCGGCACTCGTTGCCGGGACATGGCCCGCTGCGCATGATGCGGATCGTCGCCCCCAAGCCTCGCACGCCGGACTCGGGAAAGCCCGCCGACAGCAAGCCCGCCGCCTTCAATTCGGCAAGCCGCGGCCGGGCCCAATCGGCATAGCCAAGATGCGCGAGCTCGGCGGTGCCCGAGGCCGCCCGCAGTACCGCCTTGTGACGATCCAGGTATGCGAACGCCGCCAGCCGTATCGACGACATCCACACGGCGGCGGCCTGGGCCGCCGCGTCGTTGATGCGATTGGCGACCTGGCCGGCGCCCCATACCGCAAGCAGTGTGGCGACGAGCAAGGCCACGGTCAGCTCCAGCATGGCGAAACCTCGCTGCCTGCGCACGGCAGCCGCCTAGCTTGCCACGAAGACGAAGGTATTTACGTCGCCTCGCCCGCACAGGGTTTCGGCGTTGAGAGCGTTATAGGGAGTGCCGGCATCCTTGACCGTTGCGGCGGACTGCCCGTCGGCCGAAATGGAAATGGAGTCGGACACCCGCTGCATGACCGAAGCGATGGACGGGCACGCCGCGTTGTTGACGCTGGTAAGCGTAATGGAAAAGGCGGCGCCCGATTCTGCGGCGGCAACCGTCACCTCGCCGCTGCCGCCAAGGCCATGCAGGATGCGGGTGGTGGAATCGCTGCCCGATACCGAGAAAATGCTGGACTCCCGCACGAGATTGGCCAGATGGTTCGTATCGATATCGGCATACGGCGTGGTCGACCCGTTGGGCGCGTTGACCTTGGTCTGCAGGATGAAACGCGCCAGCTCTTCGCCGACTTTGGGGACTTTGTTTTCGATGATGTATCCCCCGACGGCTGGAACACTGATGATGGCCAGCAACAACACGATGGCCGTGACGATGGAAACCTCGATCAGGGAAAAACCCTGCTGGCGCATAGCCTGGCTGCGCTTGATTTTCAGACGGGACGCAAACATTTCCTCTCCTTGAGTAAGGCCGGCCCTATTGGCTGGCGTAAAAAAACATGAGCAAACGACGCAGCTCGTCGATGACGGCGTAATGCCAAAGCGCCACGGCGAGCAACGCAGCAAGACAGGCCAGCAGCATCGCCCAGCGCAATGCGCCGACGCGCACGGCAATGACATGCAGGAGGCGGTCTTTCAGGCGCTGGCGCACCAGCGTCAAAGCATGGGCCAGCCCGTGCGCCTGAGCCATATCGACCAGAAACCAGTGCAGGTCCGCTTCCAGCATTCCGGTTCCGAAGGTATCGGCCCCGGTCAGACCCGCGTCTACGCGGGCCAGCATGGCGTCGAGATGCCAGCGCAGCCATGGCGAGGCGCCGGCCTTCTGCATGGCCAGCGCGGTTCGCAACTGGGTGGACGCCGACTCATGGCGCGTCAGGACAATGGTGATCATCGCCAGGAAATGCATGGCTTGGACGCCGCGATAAACACGCCAGGGCGAATACTCGTCCAGACAGCGGCGAATCCTGCCCGTGCAATTGGGCAGCGACCAGGCCAGCAAAACCCCTGCGCCCACGATCGACACCAGCAGAAAGATCCAGTTCGCCAGGATGGCATCCGAAAACCGGAACAGGGCCCGCGTAAGCACCGCATGGAACTCCGGCGGAACGGCGCCGAATACCTGCCGCAGCCTGGGGACCGTATACAGCGGGATAGCCAGCAACATGGCCAGCAACACGCACGCGCCAAGCACCGCCGACCACATGGCGGAAACCACGATGCGACGCGCGCGGCGCAGCAACGCCACCGCATCCGCCAGTTCGCCCAAAGTGCGGGTGAGCGCGGCATTGCCCGACAATTGCGCCACCCGTATCAAGGTCAGTTCGGCCAATGGGAAACAGTCTTGCCAAGTGGCATAGAGGTCGCCGCCGCTTATTTGGTATGCCTGCGCCCAGCGATGGGACAATCGGCCGCGCACGGTCTTCCAGCCGTGACGGCCCGCGTCCTGCTCGAAAATCTTCTTGACGGTAAGCCGGCCTTGCGCGCCCTGGATCAGCACCGACAGGTATTCGAAATAGTCGGAGCGTCGCCCGGCGAACCGGCGACGATCCATCTCGAACACGGCCTGTTCGGCCCAGTGGCTTCGGCCGGAAGAAGGAAAGACGCGCTTCATGCGAACGCCCGCAAGGGAAGCGGCCCGGAACGTAAATCGCCCGAGCCAGCCGACATGTCGAAAGAGCCGAAATGCAGCTCGATGTCGCGCACATCGATTTCCGCATTGAATGCCTTGAGCATCGCGCAGGCAAGCGCGGTTCGGGAACCATCACGGCCCGGCGGACGCCAATGGGCAGGTTCACTGCCGTTGCGGATGCTCTCGAGAAAGCCCGGGCTGTGCGCCGGTTCGACGTATTCGGCAACCACGGTACGCCCGCGATAGCCGGCCAATGCAACATCGCGCCCGGAGTGGCAGGCGGAGCAACCCAGCGGATTGCGTAATCGCAGCACGGCGGGGTCGCCGCCAAAATGCTGGGCAATGGTTTCGACCCAGGGTCGCCACTCGCGCGGCTTGCGGCGGGCATCGAACGGCGATTGGCCGCGCCCCCACAACACCGATGCCGGCAGCGCGCAATCCGGACACAGGCGAGGCAACAGCGCCTGGTAGACCAGTAATTTAAGGACACCTGGGACGGCAAGGAAGTCGCGCGACACGCCGATGAAATCGGAAGCCAGGCGCTCCGGGATCAGGGCTGCCGACAACGCATGGGTGGTCGTGTAGACATTGACGCCCGAGCCGGCCAGATCCATGAAGGCGCCGCCGGTCTCCTTGTCGCGTATTTCGCCCAACAGCACGTCGTTCATGGCCGAACGCTTGAGCGCCCGCAGCTTGACGGCGAACCCGTCGGGCGCCTGTGCGCCGAAGTCGCGCACCACGGTATTTTGTATGGCGCGGGGAATCAGGTATTCAACCGGGTCCTCCAGCGTGACCACCTTGCGTTCTTCGGGCAGGCGGGAAATCAGCGAGGCCAGGGTCGTGGATTTTCCCGAACCGACCGCGCCCGCGAAAATGATGGCGCCGCCTTCGGTTCGCATGGCGCATTCGATTACCTGGATCTGCTCCGGCAAATACCCCAGTTGCTCCAGCGTCAGGCCTATGGAACCCGCCTCCCGTTCGAGCAGGCGGATGCACACGCTCGGCCCCTGATCGGCTGAAAGGGATGCCCAGCGCAACAAGACCGGCCGGCCGTCTACCTGCTTGAGCAGGCTGCCCTGCTGTTCGGCCCGGGGATCGAAGACCGCGCCATTGCCCCCGCGGATATCCATCCATGCCACCGAGAGCATATCGACCAGCATGCTGGTGGGCATACGGCGAAACCGCTCTGGAGCGATATAGCGGCCGGACACGGTGTACTTGACCTCGGACTCGGTTTCGCCGTGCCGGATATTGATGTGCAGGTCGCTGGCCGCATGGCGCACACCCCACTCGACCATGTCCTGAAACGCCTGGGCCAGAGCGGTTCGCGAATGCTCCAGCAAGGCGTGGCCCGCCTGCCGCGAGGAATGCGCACCCACTTGGTTGCGCACGATCGCCAGCAACAAGGGCGCCGCCAGGACGTACCGTTGCGGGCAGGACAATGTATAGCCGTATCGCTCGATACGGCGGGCCAGTTCGTCCGCCTGGTCGCTGCCCACATGCTCGGGCAGCGAAAGAATGGCCACGGAGTGGTCGGCCAGCAGCACGGGGCAAAGCCGCGCCGCCAGATCCTGGACACCCAGCTCGGCACAGAGAGGCCGAAGCAATGCGGGTTCGAGCGCCAGCAGTTCGTCATGGCTGGAAATCGCCACGGCATGCGACGCATCGAACCGGGAACTGGATGCCGCGACATCGGCGACTCGTAGACCCAAACGATTCCCCCAGGGTACGCGCATGGAAATCACCTTTCCTGAATGGGCTGTCCGGCCAGGCACAGTTGGGTTTCGCGCGACTCGCGCTCGAGGCGCACGCACGCGCTGTCCATGGCGCGCAGCGTATAGGCGGACTTGCCGGCCTTGCGCTGCCCCACGGGCAAGGGATGGCCGTTCATGTACAGATGCGTATCGGCGCCGATACGCACTTCCGCCGCCAGTTTTTTTCCTACCCCGTAAATCGCGACAAGCCTGGGCGCTGCCGATTGTCCGGATGTCCTCTGGCCCGCATCGCCGGGCCGGCTGGCTCCTTGCAATTTTTTCTGGGCCTGGCTCAATGCCAAGGCGGTTTCCAGTCGGATCAGTTCGCGCACCGAGATCTGGTCGGCGGCGAGCTCGTCGGCATCGGCAGCGCCGACGGCCGTTGGCTGTGCAGCCGCCGGCGCAGCAAGCGCACACGCCAGGCAGCCATAGGCGGCGCTACGACGAAAAAATGGGCGAAGCCGCCGCTTGCCCGGAATGCGGCGCCACGCCTGGAGCCGCATCGAGGGGTTCGGACTGGATTTCATAGAGATCTCCGTGCAATGAAACATGAAAGCGACTGGCCTTGAGAGTGGCCTCCCGCCGGTCGTGAAACGACAGGACGATTTTTTTCCAGCTTATGGATTCGGTGTAAGGCAATAGCACCGCGGCCGAACGCATGGGGCCGTCGAAGACGACCTGGCGCAACGTATAGACCGGCAACCCGGGCGGCCGGACGATAGGCTGGCCGTGCGCATCGCGCGGCGCGGCCACCGCCATCGGCGCGGGCCGGCCCAACTGCATGGAGGAAAACGCGGCTTGAATGGATTGCAGGGAACTCCATAGGTGGCGCTGGTTGTAGGCTACGCTGCGCACGGTGGCCGCAGGTAGCGGCAAGGCGGGCGCACCGGTCCGCCAGGATGGTTCGGCCTGGTCCATGGAAGGAAACTCGACGGCCCAGCCGGGGCCCGCCGCCTCGATGAAACCCGCATTGCTGGCATGCGGCCCTTTGCGCTGATAGCGTGCCTTGCAATACCAGTTGCCCGCCTGCGGCTGGCAATCCGCGCCAAGCAGCGACCAGCCGGCCAGGCGCACCGGCAAACGGTAAAGCTCCTGCAGCGCGGCCCGCGTGCCATGCACTCCGTGCACGGCGATAGCACGGCCCGCTTTGTCTTGCGCATCGAGCCATGCCCGGCCGGCATCGACGCGAGGCAATTCCTGTTGCGCGGGAGCGGACGCCTTCCAGAGCTTCCATATGCGAGGCGGCACGAACGCCAAGGCAAGGAGAAGCAAGCCCCAACGCAACAGACCCGCCGCGCCGCCATGCCAACGATGCGCACGCCGCAAGCGCGAAGGTTCGCCGCTGGCGGCGGCGATGTCTCTCAAGGAAGGCGCTTGCGATTCATCGAGCAGCATCAATTGCGGAAAGGCCTGTCGCAGTTCTTCCAGGCTTTCCCTGGCATCGTCGGCGCAAGCATGGATTTTGTCGGTGCGCGCGACAACCGTCCCTTCGTGCACAGCCACCAGCCAGTGGCGGGACTCGTCAAGCGCCATCAGCAGAGCGATGGTTCCCGCGGGGAATAGCCGGGCCATATTTTGCGCCGCCGAATGCAGCGGCGCACCGCGCCCGCCCCCCCTGGGACTCAAATGCGCAAGTCCAACCGCCGCAGCGAAAGAGCCTGCCGCGACCAGATGGGAGGCGCGATGCCGCCTTGCAACACGATAGGCCATGCGGTCGGCGCGGCCATCGAGCAAGGGCAGCCAATCGAGCCCGAACGCCAGCGAGGCAGAAGCAACGGGAAGGATCAGGATGTCGCTCATGGCCTCCGCCCTTAGAAACCTTCTTCGACCTGTGCGGTGACCACGATGATCGTGGTCAGCCGCTGGGTGGAAAGGCGTTCGCTTCCGCCCAGCAGCATGGGCAAGCCCGGGTTCAGCCTGCGGCCTTCCGTTTCCTCGTTGCTGCGGTCGAAACCCGAAATAACCAGCGGCTGCCCCGGCCGCAGCGCCACTTGCTGGACTGTGCCGTTGCCGTCGATGGTGACCTGCTGCAATTGCAATGGATTGGACTTGTCGCCGAACGTCACGGATTTAAGAGGCTGGGCGACCGTATTGTCATAGGCCACCGACAGCAATATCTGGCCATCGTCCTGCGCGTCGGGCACGAGGGTCAGCAAAGAGCCGACCGTTTCCTCTTTCTGGCTTACCGAAACGGAAGGAAGCGACACGCCCGAGCCGGACGGCAGCGCCGTCGTCTCGACCCTATCGATGTACGAGAACGTCGTTCGGACAGCGTGCGATACAGGACGCCTGTTCAAAGTCAGTACGGGCAGGCTGCTGCGCCGCACGACCTGCCCTACCTGGCTCAACGCCTTGACCACGGCTTCAGAGCCCTTGAAAGAGCCATCGGCAACGCCCAGGCCGAAGCTGGCCGCCTCCACGGCGCCCGCATCGGGCATGCTCGCGGCCGCAACGAATTTGGCGCTGGAAAACACCAGGTTCCAGTCGAAGCCGGCCTCGGCCGCATCGTGCACGGCCAGCGTGATCTCGTCGAAAATCAAGCGCACGCGGCGCGTCAGGGCGCGGTTTTCCTGTTCCAGATACAGCGCAATGCGCTGCAGGACTTCCGGAATGTCGGTAACGACTATGGATGAACTGCCCCCCGCTTCGGCAACCAGCATACCGGCTTGCGACAGGAAGGGCTCGATGCGAAGGCGCACGACTTCGAGCAACTCGTGCTTGCCTGCCGACAAAGTGGTTTTGGATGTGCTGGCAAATCCTTCGGACCGGCTTCGACGGCTGGAGCCCATTTCAGCTTCGGCGTTGGCATTGAGCGTAAGCGCGCGTACGTTGAAGACGCGCGTTTCAGTACGGTAGAACTCGATGCGCCCATCCCGGAACCGCCACATGACGCCAAGGCGGGCGCCTATGCGGTCCAGTATCCTGGCCAAAGGTTCAGGCTTGACGGAAGGCCGCATGAGCGGCGCACCTTGGGTGCCCGCGGCCTTTTGCGTCGCGGCGGCGGCCAGGCGCGGCGCAAAGGCCTCCAGCGGCATCAGGGCGTCGGGCCGAACGTGGACAGGAATGCCGGTTGCCGCGGTAATGCGCTGGGCCAAACCGGGCAAGTCGAACGATGCATCGCTGAACAGCAGGGTTGTATTGACATTGGCGCGCAGGGCTGGCGGCAAGGCGATCTCGCGGGCCAACGGCTGGGCCGGACCCGCCAGCCACGGCTGACCGACATCTTGCGCGGCACGGCGGGCGGCACGGTCAGAAATCGAACGCTCGAACTCCTGGCGCCGGCCTTGAATGTCGTCCTGCGCCTGGCCCACGGACAACGCGATCTGCCTGGCCTTCTCGGCCAGCGCGCAGGCCGAGACGCCCGCCGCGCAGCACACGACGACACACAGGCGAGCCGCGCGATTCATGATGCCCCCGACAGCGCTGCAACGCGATTGCACGGTTGGGCGTACGGCACGATGCGCAGCACCTTATTGGAATAGAAACACGGCTGCAGCGGGCGGTCGGCCATTTCGGTGGATGCCATGAGCGCCTGCACGGCCTGCTTGAAGTCGCTGCGGAACTGCGCCGAACCGGCAATGGGAATATCGGCATCGACCGACCAGTGCTCGGCCTCGAACGTCCACCCCGCCATGTCCGCCCAGCGAGACAGGGCCAGGCGCATGTTTTTGTCTTGCGGACTGACGTCGAACTGCGCAAGATCCGGCGGAACGTCCACCGTTGCGGTGATGGCAGCCGATTGCGCCGGCAACGGCGCGGCGACCACAGGAACCACCGCCTCATCGGCCTCGGTGTGCACGGCCAGGGTATCCACAACCGCGCTGGATGGCGCCCTGACACCGGACGGCTCGGCCATCTTTCCTGCATCGGCTTCCGGCACGGCGCCGGTCAGCGCCATGGACGGATCGGACGCGGCGCTCACGCGGTCGATGCGGCTTGATTGCCGGCCGCCGCGCAACACCAGGTGCGGCCATATCTGGTCGAGCACGACATAGGGGTCTTCGCGGCGGTATCCCAAGAGCCGGTCGCCCTGGGAGGTGCTGGCAAAAATAGCCGGCACCGCCTGCCCCGGCACAAACTGCAGCCACATGCGGCGCCCATCGTCGAAGACCTGCAGCGGCGCCACTTCGGGATCGCCCGACAGCTGCCAGGCAAAATCGAAAATGCCGGCGCTGTGAGACACGGGAGCTTGCATGCCGGCGGAGTCGAACAAACGCCAATCCGGCAGGCCTGTGCAGCCGCCAAGCACCAGCATTGCCAACCCCGCAACCCACTTTACAGCCATCGGCCACCTCCCCTGCAAGACCGTCCATTCCTGGTACGAATGGCAGCCATCTTGCATGGGGAACCTAGGCCCCGCCAGACCGAGTTGTACGAATAGAAAATTTTGTCACAAAAAAAAAGGGCGTATTTTCAGGCCGGATTACTTTTTATAAATCAGCCAATTGAGGACCCAACTTAAAGCGGAATATCCACGCCTTTAAAAAAGAGGTAACCGCAAAAGCAGACAAATGGATTAATCTTGGATCTCAGCCAAGAGGTGCCATTACCGGCTCCCTCACTACAGGAGACTCACCATGAATGCACTTGTTGAGCAATACTGGGCTCGGGCACTGAAAATCGCGCGCCAATACGAAGCCGGCGATTTCGCTTTTGCCGACCTCACGGGCTTGGGCGAAGAGTTTGCCGCCTCCTTCACGGAGCAGATCAACGAACTCCCTGAAGCCACTCGCAATGCCCAGGCGGCAGCCATGGAAGCCAAGCTGCAGCAGGTCCTTGCCGCCAGCGGCATCAGCGAAAACGCCTCGCAGGCGCTGAACGAGCTGCTCGTTTCCATCACCCGCACGCCCATCTATTAACAAGCCCGCCAAAACCTATACCAAGGCGTATTGCCCAAGGCCGGATATCTCATCCGGCTTTCTTTTTGCCGCCAGGCAAGACATCCGAATTTAAAAGCGTGAACCAACCAACAGCACACTAGAATCTGCATCCGTTCTTTGATTGCACCGCCGCGCCGGCGCCCAAAAAGAAAAGCCGCCTGAAAAGGCGGCTGCTGACTTTCTGCAAGCATTTTGGTGGGGCCTGTGGGACTCGAACCCACGACCAAAAGATTAAGAGTCTTCTGCTCTACCAACTGAGCTAAAGCCCCATGCCTGAAAAGAGAGCTATTCTAGCATCTTTTTTATGAGGCCGCAAAAGGCCGAGGCTGATTGGCTGTGTGCGCATCCGGCGCCTGGATCAGCCAGGTTTTTCATGGCTTCGCGGCTTCTTAATAGGTGTTGACAGGTTCTAGATTGCCTTGGCCAGATCGGCCGCCAGCCCCACATAGCTGCGCGGAGTAAGCGCCAGCAAGCGGGCCTTGGGTTCGGCGGGCAGATCCAGCCCCTGGATGAATTCGGTAAGGCCTTCCTGATTGATGCCCTTGCCGCGGGTAAGCGCCTTGAGCTGCTCGTAGGGTTGCGGCAAACCGTAGCGGCGCATGACGGTCTGCACGGGCTCGGCCAGCACTTCCCAGCAGGCGTCGATGTCGGCGTCGATGACCGTACGGTTCAGCTCGAGCTTGTCCAGGCCGCGCAGGCAGGCGTCCCAGGCCACGGCGCAGTATCCGAAGGCCACCCCCAGGTTGCGCAGCACGGTGGAGTCGGTCAGGTCGCGCTGCCAGCGCGATACCGGCAGTTTCTCGGACAGGTGGCGCAACACGGCATTGGCCAACCCGATGTTGCCTTCGGAGTTTTCGAAGTCGATGGGGTTGACCTTGTGCGGCATGGTGGACGAGCCGACCTCGCCTTCCTTGAGGCGCTGCTTGAAGTAACCCAGCGAGACATAGCCCCAGATATCGCGATTGAGATCGAGAATGATGGTGTTGGCGCGCGCCACGGCATCGAACAGGGCGGCCATCCAGTCGTGCGGTTCGATCTGGATGGAATAGGGGTTTTGGGCAAGGCCCAGCCCGGCCAGCACACGGGCGCTGAAAGCTGGCCAGTCCACCTCGGGATAGGCGCTGACGTGGGCGTTGTAATTGCCCGTGGCGCCATTGAGCTTGGCCAACGGCTGCACGGCGTCGATGGCCGCGATGGCGCGATCGAGGCGGGCCGCCACGTTGGCAAACTCCTTGCCCAGGGTCGTGGGGCTGGCCGGCTGGCCATGGGTGCGCGACAGCATGGGCTGGTCGGCGAACTGGCGCGCGGCGGCCTTCAGGCGGTTGCAGACTTCGGTAAGGCGCGGCACGATGAACTGCGCCCGCGCGCGCGTCAGCATGAGAGCGTGGGACGTGTTGTTGATGTCTTCCGAGGTGCAGGCGAAATGAATGAACTCCGCCGCGCTGGACAGCGCGGCATCGCCGGCGACTTGCTCTTTGAGCCAGTATTCGACAGCCTTGACGTCGTGGTTGGTGGTTTTTTCGATTTCCTTGATGCGGGCCGCATCGGCTTCCGAGAAATTCTTGACCAGGCTGTGCAGCAGCGCCCGGGATTCGTCGGAAAACGCGGGCAGCTCAGGCAGGCCGGCTTGCGACAAGCCCAGCAACCAGGCCACTTCGACCTCGACCCGGTGGGCCATGAAGCCCGCTTCGGACAAGGTTTCGCGCAGTATCTGCCCCTTGGCGGCGTAGCGGCCATCGAGAGGCGACAGGGCGTTTAAATGACTAAGTTGATCGGCTATTTGCATCACGGCTCACGTAACTGAAAAATCAGCGGGCATTTTAACATTCGCGCCGAGGGCGGCCGCTGCCGGGGCAAGCGAAGCATATAAACCACACATTCGGCGCCAGGCTTTTTCTGCATGGACAAGAGGGCCTGCTGCCGGCACTGCGTGCCGGGTAACCCTGCTATACTTTTCCGGCCAGTAACTTCCTTAGGTAGCCATGAAACTGATTGGTTCGCTGACTAGCCCTTATACCCGCAAAGTGCGGGTGGTAATGGCTGAAAAAAAACTCGAATACGAGCTGATTCTTGAAGACGTCTGGTCGAGCACAACGCAAATCCAGACCTACAACCCCTTGGGCAAAGTTCCCTGTCTGGTCATGGACGACACAGGCTGCCTGTTCGATTCGCGCGTCATCGTCGAATACCTCGATACGCTTTCGCCCGTCGGCCGCCTCATCCCCCAGCCCAGCCGCGACCGCACGGCAACCCGCTGCTGGGAAGCCATTGCCGACGGAGTGCTCGATGCGGCCGTCGCCATCAACATCGAAAACACCAAGCGGCCGGCCGAATTGCGCAGCGAAGACTGGGTGCAGCGCCAAATGGGAAAAATCACCACGGCGCTGGAATTCATGGATGCCGAACTGGACAGCCACGCCTTTTGCATGGGCATCAATTTCAGCCTGGCCGATGTCGCCGTGGGCTGCGCGCTGGGCTATCTGGACCTGCGCTTTCCCAACCTGGATTGGCGCAAGCAATTCGGCAATCTGGCCGTGCTCAACGAAAAACTCCAGGCCCGGCCTTCCTTTATCGGGTCCGCGCCGCCCAAGCCGTAAACATAAACGCCTGCATGGCGTATTCGCTTACCGCAAAGTCCCCTTCAGGGGACTTTTACATTTGGGCCTGGATATGTTTTAGGGCCTGTTAACACGTATCAAGGAGTCGCGAAGCCATGAAAAATCTGACTGATCAAGGCGCCGGGTGCCGCGCGTATGTCGATACGCGCAAGCACGGCAACGCGGAGCAGGCTGATTTTTCATGGCTTCCCACAGGGTTGGGACTGGAACCGGCCGCTCGCGGTGTTGCCCATCCTCGCAAGGCATTGAGCCTTGCTGCGGTGGGCGCCTTGCGTTCAGCCGATTCCAGTCCCAACGCGATCTCCTTGATACGTGTTAACAGGCCCTAGTGCAGATGCGATTCGTTCGAGCGCTTCAACAAGGCAATAAGGTGTTCCTTCAGCCCCGACGAAAACAAGGGAACGAATTCCAGGCAATGGTTGTTGTTGATGATGGAACGCAACTGGATGGACTGGTTCCGGAATGCCTGGGTGCCCCTGGCGTTCTTGTCGTAGGCCTGCAAAAGCTTGTTGGCGGCCGCCTGGGCCTGGAACAGATTGGCCTCGGGCGAGCCTTCCAGCGCCGCGTAGTGCTTGAGCAGGTTTTCCATGTCGTCCAGGAACAGGCCCAGCGCCTGGTTGCCCCGGCAGTCCGCACGTTCGTAACCCCAGTTCATCGGCTTGGTCATGCTTGCTCCGCTATGGTGCCGGGCACTGCCCGGCCGTGAATGAGGCCGACGTGAAATCGGTCAGTTTATGGTTTGCGTCGCCTGCAGCTGCGACTGCATTTCAAGAATAAGCTCTTCGAGTTCGGGCGAGGTCTGCAGCGCCAGCACGGGCGTGCCTTCGGCGTCGGAACTGTCGCGCTCGAGCTTCAGGGTAATGCTTTGGCCTTCGAAAGCCTTGGGGTTGGCCTGGATTTGCACGTACTGGTTGAGCAGGCGATCGACCGCCTTTTGCGCCTCGGTCAGTTGCACGGCCAGGGACGACTCGGCGTGGAGCTTGAACTGCTGCTCGATGGTCTTGGCCAGATCCCAGCTGAAGAACAGGATGGCGTTGTAGCCATGGCATTCGGGGTGCAGGAAACCCCAGGATTCGTTTTGTGAGGGATTCAAAATAATACGTTCCGGTGTTGCGGGCTTGGGCTGGGCGTAGGCTGAACGGCCCGGGGGGCATATTGCGGCGTGCATCGCCAGGTTGGCGCCCCGTAAGGCGCCGCCCGGGCGCATGGGGTTCAGCGTTTACGTGTCAGGGTCTTGCCGTCGTAGATGTAAGTATCTATTTTATCCGGCTTTTCGGCGTTGGGGGTCTGCACCAGGAAACGCCGGCCTTTTGCCGATACCTTCACCCGCGTGCTGCACGAGCCGAAAGGCGGCGAGACGGTATAGCCTTTGTCGCGCAGGATGATCCAGCGATATTTGACCGGGCATTTTTCGTTGCCGTCGCTGATGGACACCAGCGCCGCCTCGGCCTTGGGCAGGCTGAAGGCATAGGTGATGTTCAGCAGCCCTTCGATCGGCGGGCTGATTTCGGTGTCGTTGATTTTCAGGCGCGATTCGTACAGGTACTCATAAGACTTGATGCCCAAGGTGCCGTAGGGGGTGACGAAGTTCAGCCTGGACGGCAACGGAGGCCATTTGTCCTGCGCGGGGGCGGCATGGCCGGGTAATGCGATAGCCAGAAGGAATCCGGCGGAAGCCAAAATGAACTGACGCATATTGCCTGTGGATGGGTCTTTGGGCAAACGATGGCGGGCATGAATGTTGCTTGGCCAGCGTATCCAGCCGCGGCTGCATTGCATAAATTGCCACGTTTTGTAAAGGCTATTACATAGTATTTTGAATGGGCGGGCAAGCGGCGTCAAGGCAAGGCCCGCTTGGGGGATTTGCGGGCGGCGTCAACGCGAAACGGCCATCATGTAGAGCAGCGCCACGAGCAGCAGCGCAAAATACACGACGACACCGGCCAAAATGCTTTGCCCCGCGACCCGCAGCTTTTGCGACAGGGTCGGCGCGGGCCCAAGCCGGCTGTTGCGAACGGCCCACCACCACATGCCGGCGGCGCCCAATATGCTGAGCAGGAGGATTCCGATTTTCATCCAGCCATTCTAGCGGATGCGCTCTCGGGCGGTTCCTGCGCCGGAGCAGCCCGAAAGCACCCCTTCGAGCCCTTGGTGGTCGCGCCACCCATTAGACGATGATTCCGCCGCCCAGGCACACGTCGCCGTCATACAGCACGGCCGACTGGCCGGGAGTAACCGCCCATTGTGATTCGCGGAACTCCAGCGCGAAGCTGTCTTTCTGGGCAAAGGGCAGCACGCAGGCGGCATCCGACTGGCGATAGCGCGTCTTGGCGGCGTAACTGCCCGGCGCAGGGGCATGGCCGGCAACCCAGCTGCCGTCCTGGGCGTTCAATTTGTTGCTCAGCAGCCAGGGGTGATCGTGCCCCTGAACCACGTACAGGGTATTGGATTCCAGATCCTTGCGCGCGGTATACCACGCGTCAGCCGTGCCGTCGTCGCGCTGCCTGCCCTTCACGCCGCCTATGCCCAGGCCCTTGCGCTGCCCAAGGGTGTAAAACGACAAGCCCTGATGCTGGCCCACGACAACCCCTTCGGGCGTCTTGATGGGCCCCGGCTGCGTGGGCAGATAGCGGTTCAGGAACTCGCGGAACGGACGTTCGCCGATAAAGCATATGCCGGTGGAGTCTTTTTTGGCCGCATTCGGCAGTTGCAACGACGCCGCAATGCGCCGGACTTCCGTCTTGGGCAGTTCGCCCAGGGGAAACAGGGTTCTCGACAACTGCGCCTGATTCAGGCGATGCAGAAAATAGCTTTGATCCTTGGTGTGATCCAGCGCCTTGAGCAATTGATACTGCGCCTGGCCGCCCTCTTCCACGGCGCGCACGCGGGCATAGTGGCCGGTGGCGATGCGCTCGGCGCCCAGCGACATGGCGTGATCCAGGAATGCCTTGAACTTGATTTCGGCATTGCACAGCACGTCGGGATTGGGGGTGCGGCCGGCCGAGTACTCGCGCAGGAAATCGGCGAAAACGCGGTCTTTGTATTCCGCCGCGAAGTTCACGGCCTCGATTTCAATGCCGATGAGATCGGCCACGCTGGCCGCGTCAATCCAGTCCTGGCGCGTCGAGCAGTACTCGGAATCGTCGTCGTCCTCCCAGTTCTTCATGAACAGGCCTACGACCTCGTAGCCCTGCTCTTTGAGCAGCCAGGCCGTTACCGACGAATCAACGCCCCCCGACATGCCGACGACGACACGCCCTTTCGATGCAGATAAATGAGTCATGCCGGTATTTTAATCGGATACGCCCCACCCGATTTGCCTGCGGGCGCCCAGGCCCGCAGTGCGCTGCCGCCGCCGGGACGCCGCTTGCGCCCCAGAGCCCCTCAGGCGGGCGGAATGACTTTTCCGGGATTCAGGATGTTGTTGGGGTCGAAAGCCTGCTTGACGGACTGCATGAGATCGAGAGCATCCCGCCCGTGCTCGGCCAGCATGAAGTCCATTTTGTGCAACCCCACGCCGTGCTCGCCGGTGCAGGTTCCGTCCATGGCGATGGCGCGGGCCACGATATTGTGATTGATGCGCTCGGACTCGTCCCATTCCGCCGGATTGTTCGGGTCGAGCATCATCTGCACGTGGAAATTGCCGTCGCCCACATGCCCGACGATAATGTACGGAAAGCTGGCCTGTTCTAGTTCGGCGGCGGTTTCCGAAACGCAGTCGGCCAGCCGTGAAATGGGCACGCACACGTCGGTGGTGTTGGAGCGCGACCCCGGCCGTGTATGCAGGCCGGCGAAATACGCATTGTGCCGGGCCGCCCACAAGCGCGAACGGTCTTCGGGGTGTTCGGCCCATTCGAACGCCATGCCTCCGTTGCCGGCGGTGATTTCCTGCACCGTCTGGGCCTGCTCGCGCACGCCATTGGGACTGCCGTGGAATTCGAACAGCAGCAACGGCGACTCGTGCAGATCGAGCTTGCTGTAGGCATTGATGGCCTTGACGCCGGCCAGGTCCATGAATTCGACGCGCGCCACCGGCACGCCCATTTGTATGATCTCGATGACGCTTTGCACCGCGGCGTGCATGGTGGGGAAATTGCAGACCGCCGCCGAAATGGCCTCGGGCTGGGGATAGAGCCTGACGGTGATCTCGGTGATGATGCCCAGCGTGCCTTCGCTGCCGACGAACAGGCGGGTCAGGTCGTAGCCGGCCGAGGACTTGCGCGCGCGGTTGGCGGTGTGAATGATGCGCCCGTCCGCCAGCACGACCTTGAGGTTCATGACGTTTTCGCGCATGGTGCCGTAGCGCACGGCGTTGGTGCCCGAAGCCCGCGTGGCCGTCATGCCGCCCAGGCTGGCGTCCGCCCCCGGGTCGATGGGGAAGAACAGGCCGGTATCGCGGATTTCGGTGTTGAGCTGCTTGCGGGTAACCCCCGCCTGCACCGTGACGGTGAGATCTTCGGGGTTGACGGCGACGATTTGGTTCATGCCCGACAGATCGAGGCAGATGCCCCCCTGCACGGCCAGGATATGCCCCTCGAGCGATGACCCGGTGCCGTAGGCGATGAGCGGCACCCGATGCTGATGGCAATGCCTGGCCACCCAGGCGACGTCTTCGGTGCTTTGGGCATAGACGACGCCGTCGGGCAAGACGGCCGGATACGCGGATTCGTCGCGGCCGTGGTGCTCGCGCACGCTTTGCGCGGCGGAAAAGCGCTCGCCGAAACGCGCCTTGAGCGCATCGATGAAACCCGCCGGAATGGGACGGGGCCGGGCTTGCAACTGCATTAAGGCATTCAAATGAGACTCCATGACACCACGAAAAAACACGAATGCCGCTGCCCGCGGGACGGCGCCCCGCGAACCGGGCGCTACGCGGCAGCCGGGTGCGCGGCGACCTTGCGGCGGTTCTTTACTGCCTGGGCCAGACGTTCGAGCACTTGAACGGAAGTGTCCCAGTCGATGCAGCCGTCGGTAATGCTTTGGCCATAGACCAGCGGCTGGCCCGCGACGAGGTCCTGGCGGCCGCCCACCAGATGGCTTTCCACCATGACGCCGCAGAGCCGGTTTTCACCGCCTTCGAGCTGGACGGCGATGTCGTCCAGGACCTTGGGCTGGTTGCGGTAGTCTTTATTGCTGTTGGCGTGGCTGGCATCGACCATGAGGCGCTGCGGCAGCCCTGCCTTGGCGAGCGCCTCGCAGGCAGCTTCGACATTGGCGGCATCGTAGTTGGGTACTTTACCGCCGCGCAGGATGACGTGGCAATCATCGTTTCCAACAGTTGACACAATGGCCGAATGCCCGCCCTTGGTAACCGAAAGAAAATGATGGGATTGCGAAGCGGCCTTGATCGCGTCGACGGCGATTTTCACGTTGCCGTCGGTGCCGTTCTTGAAACCCACCGGACACGACAGGCCGGAAGCAAGTTCGCGGTGCACCTGGCTTTCGGTGGTGCGCGCGCCGATGGCACCCCAGGAAACCAGGTCGGCGATGTACTGCGGCGTGATCATGTCAAGGAATTCGCAGCCGGCGGGCAGGCCAAGCTCGTTGATCTGGATGAGCAGCTTGCGTGCGGTGCGCAGCCCCAGGTTGATGTTGAAACTGCCGTCCAGCCCCGGATCGTTGATAAGCCCCTTCCAGCCGACCGTCGTGCGGGGCTTCTCGAAATACACGCGCATGATGATCTCGAGCTCGTCCTTGTACAGGTCGCGCTGCTCTTTGAGGCGGCGGGCGTAGTCCAGGGCGCCTTCCGTGTTATGGATGGAACACGGCCCGATGACGACCACCAGCCGGTCGTCGTTGCCATGCAGAACCTCGTGCACGGCACGGCGCGCCGCGTACACGGTGGAGGAAACCTCGGTAGAGCTGGGGAATTCGCGCATGACGTGCGCGGGAGGGCTGAGTTCTTTGATTTCGCGGATCCGTAAATCGTCAGTATTGTGTGACACGAGTTGCTCCAGGGGTTGATGCCAACTTAGCAAGCAATATAAAAAAAGCCGCCAAGCTACTAAGCTGGCGGCTTTTTGGGAATTTGGCTTTTACTGCGTGCAACGTTTCCCTTCCTCCACCAGCGGTGTTGGAAAAGCAAAATAAAAGAAGTAAACCGAGAAAACGTTGTTCATAGGCAAATCCTAGCACAGTTTTTTCGCCGCGCCAAGAAAAACCGCCCAAAAAGGCCACGGGTGCCCGTTCAAAAGCAACAATCGCGCCCGCGCGCTCCTCCGCACAACTAATTTGAGTTGAAATGATTAATTAGGTTATGATTTTCATACGAATCAATTTCAAGAACACCTTGCCCGTGGCTGGCATTGGCGCCGCCGGCGGCACGCATTACGTTTTCAGCATCCGCCGCATAGCCCGCCTCCCGGCTGAAGAACGGCAACTCCCACCGCAAAAGGACGATCCATGAAAAATCGCTTCCGGACACTCAGGCTTTCCATTCTTGCGCTATGCGCATTGGGCCTGTCGGGCGCCGCCGGCGCGGTCACCCTGAAACAGATCCAGGATCGCGGCGCCGTGCGCATTGCCATCGCCAACGAAATTCCCTACGGCTATGCCAATCTCGACGGCAAGGCCCAGGGCGTCGGGCCCGACGTGGCCAAGCAGGTCATGCAAAAGCTGGGCATCACCAAGATAGAATGGTCGGTCACCAACTTCAGTTCGCTGATCCCGGGCCTGAAGGCGCAACGCTACGACATGGTGGCAGCGGAAATGGCCATCCTCCCGCAGCGTTGCCGCCAGGTGCTGTTCTCCGAGCCAAACAGCTCTTACGGCGAAGGCCTGCTGGTCGCCAAGGGCAATCCCGACAATCGGCACACCTTCCAGGAGTTCGCCAAGGGCGACGGCAAAATCGCCGTCATGGCCGGCGCGGACCAACTGGACATGCTGCGCGCTCTGCATGTTCCGCAAAGCAATATCGTCACGATCGCCAGCAATGCCGACGCGATTTCCACGGTTTCGACCGGCCGCGCCAGCGCCTACGCGGCCACCAGCCTTACCGTCAACCAACTGGCCCAAAAAAGTCAGCGCGTCGAGGCCGCGTCGCCATTCACCGATCCCGTCCTCCATGGACAGCCGGCGCGGAGCTGGGGCGGCTTCGCCTTTGCCAAGAACTCCGGCTCGTTCCAAAAAGCCTTCAACACGGAATTGGCCAAGTTCAAGCAGACCCAGGCGTGGCGCGACATCCTGGCGCGCTACGGATTCAGCGACACCGACATGAAGGCCTCGTTCGAGCGCGGGACGAAACAATTGTGCGCCAGGCAAAACGGTTAGAACCCCTGCCGCACCGATCGGTTTCGGGAACGCGGTTACCAGCAAGCATGCGAAAGGCCGGGCCCAGGCCGTCGTTGCGCCGCGCCGCTCCGGGAGCCGCTACGCCGGCCGGCCCCGATCCCTTCACCCTTGATGCCGCTACGAGCCGGCGGAGTCATGCATGATGGAATGGCTCGACTACCTTCCACCGCTGCTCAAGGGCGCCTGGGTGACGGCGCAGCTTGCCGTGGGTTCCACCGTGCTGGGCGGGCTGCTGGCCTTTGCCTTCGGCATCGGCCAGGTGGCCTCGCGCCGGGCGCTCCGGGCAGCTTCCAAGGCAATCATCGAGTTCTTCCGTGGCACTTCGCTGCTGGTGCAGCTGTTCTGGCTGTACTTCGCCCTGCCGCTGCTGGGCCAGAGCCTGGGCGTGGATCTGCGCCTGCCGCCCGTGGCCGCCGGCGTCCTGGCCTTGAGCCTGAACATCGGCGCCTACGGCGCCGAGGTCGTGCGCGGCGCCCTGCAGGCCGTGCCGCATGAACAGCGCGAAGCCGCCCAGGCCCTGGACTTCACGCCTCGCCAGATACTCTGGCGCATCAGCCTGCCCCAGGCGATTCCCGAAATGCTGCCCAGCTTCGGCAACCTGGCCGTGCAGAACCTGAAGGACACCGCCCTGGTGTCGCTGGTGGGACTGGGCGACCTGGCGCTGCGCGCCGAACAGATACGCAACATCACCCAGGACAACACCACCGTCTATACCCTGCTGCTGCTCATGTACTTCGGTATGGCGCTGGTGGTGACGCTGTTCATGAAGCTGCTGGAGCGTTCGACCGGCCGCTGGCGTTCGGGAGGAGCCTGACATGCTGTTCGGCATGAACTGGAACCTGGACGGCGGCACCTGGGCTTTCGCGTGGTCCATACTGCCCATGCTGCTGCGCGGACTGCTGGTGACCATCCAGGCCACCGTGCTGGGCTTCGTGGTGGCCGCGATACTTGGCCTGGTGCTTGCGGCCCTGAAGGGCTCCAGGCTGCGGCCGGTATCCTGGCTGGCCAGGGCCGTATCCGAATTCATCCGCGACACGCCCCTGCTGGTGCAGCTTTTCTTCCTGTACTACGTGCTGCCGGACTACGGCGTCGTGCTGCCGGCCTTCCTGACCGGCGCCCTGGCGCTTGGCATCCAGTACAGCGCCTATACCTCGGAAGTCTACCGGGCAGGCCTGGAGTCCGTGCTGAAGGGGCAGATCGAAGCCGCGCGCGCACTGGATCTTTCGCCGGCGCGGATATTCGCGGCCATCGTGCTGCCGCAGGCCATTCCCCGCATCATCCCGGCGCTGGGCAACTACCTGATCTCCATCATGAAGGACGTGCCGGTGCTGTCCGTCGTCTCGGTGCTCGAACTGCTGAACGTGGCGAAGATCATCGGCGACCGCACTTTCAACTACCTCGTCCCCCTGACCATGGTGGGCGCCCTGTACCTGATTCTCACCTTGATCGCCTCGGCGGGCGTGCGCTACCTGGATGCTCGCCTGCCCAGGCAAGGACTGCCTTTGCGATGAACGAACCCATCATCAAATTCGACCGAGTCACCAAGCGCTTCGGCCAGGCCACCGTTCTGGACGAGTTGGATTTCGAGGTCGAGCCGGGCGAGAAGGTCACCATCATCGGCCCGTCGGGCTCCGGGAAGTCTACGGTGCTGCGCATCCTGATGACCCTGGAGCACATCGACTCGGGCGTCATCACGGTTGCCGGAACGCCCTTGTGGCACGAGCGCCGCGGCGACCGGCTGGTGGCGGCGGGCGAGCCGCACCTGCGCGAAATGCGCAAGCAGATGGGCATGGTTTTCCAGCAGTTCAATCTTTTCCCGCATATGACGGTGCTGCGCAATATCACCGAGGCGCCCGTGCACGTGCTGGGCCTGTCCAAGCCCGAGGCCCGCAAGCGCGCGATGGAATACCTGGAACTGGTGGGCCTGGCAGACCACGCCGGCAAGTTTCCCCGCCAGTTGTCCGGCGGCCAGCAGCAACGGGTGGCCATCGCCCGCGCGCTGGCCATGCGGCCGCGCATCATGCTGTTCGACGAACCCACGTCGGCGCTCGACCCGGAACTGGTCGGCGAAGTCCTGAACGTGATGACGCGCCTGGCGCAGGAAAGCGAATTGACCATGCTGCTGGTGACGCACGAAATGCAGTTCGCCAAGCAGATCTCCGACCGCGTCTGCTTTTTCGACAAGGGAGCCATCGTGGAGCAAGGGTCGCCCGAGGCCTTGTTCGGCTCCCCCCGGGAAGCCCGCACACAGGAGTTCCTGAAGGGCGTCGCGTTTTAGTCAAGGCGCCGGGCGCAGCGCGTATATCGATACGCGCTGCGCCCGGCAACGCGGAGCGGCGAGCGTTGGCAACGCCCTAGTCCACCACCGCCGCATCCTGCGGTTCAAGCCGTTCGATGCGTTCGCGCGCGGCGATATAGTCCGGGCGCGGGGCAAGGCCGTACTTGGGCTGCTCGAGCACATTCTCCATGCTGTTGTACACCATGAAGACATTGGCCCGCGGCCACGGAGAGATATTGCCGGTGGAGCCGTGCATGGTGTTGCAATCGAAGAACACCACCGATCCCGCCTTGGCGGTCATGGAGCGTATGCCCCCCTTCTCGACCAGCAACTGCAGGCTGACGGGGTCGGGCACGCCGTACTCCTGCTTGCGCAGCGATTCTTTGTAATGCTGGTCCGGCGTGGTTCCCTGGCACGAGATGAACTGCATCTGCGAGCCCGGAATCAGCATCAGCGGACCGTTGCACTCGTTGTTGTCGGTGAGCAGCACCGAGCAGCTCAGCGCCCGCATCGCCGGCATGCCGTCCTCGACGTGCCAGGTTTCGAAGTCGGAATGCCAATAAAACTCCTTGCCCTTGAAGCCCGGTTTCATATTGACGCGAGACTGATGGATATAGACTTCGGAGCCCAGTATCTGCCGCGCCACGTGCAGCAGGCGCGGATCCCTGGCCAAAGCGGCGATTCGGCCGCTTAGCTCATGCACCCGGAAGATCGACCGCACGGCATCGCTGCCCGGCTCGCGAATGGCTTCGTCGCGGCCGGCGATGGCGGGGTCGGCGCTCATGCGCCGCAGCTCATCCAGCAACGCCGCCGTTTCCTGCGTATTGAATACATCCTCGAGAAGAATGAACCCATCCTGCTGGTAATCGGCGATCTGGCCTTGCGTCAGCGCCCGGGCATAGTCGCCCGAACCGTACACGACGGGATCACGCCGCGCAATAATGGCCGACCCACGATCCGTGCGGGATGCATAAAGGTCTCTCATGGAATTGGCCATGATGTCCTCCTGTAAAAATTCAAGCGTCGCTGGCCACGGCCGGATAGACGCCTTTGTCGTCATGCACTTCCATGCCCGTCAGCGGCGGATTGAACACGCAGATGACGCGCAGCGGCTTGCTGCCGCCCCGCAACCAGTGCTCGTCGTGCTCGTTCAGCGCATAAACCACGCCTGGACCCAGCGCGTACTTCTTGCCGTCCGCGATGGTTTCCACCTCGCCGTCGCCCTCGATGCACCAGACGGCCTCGAGGTGATGCTGGTAATGAATATGGGTTTCCGTGCCGGGAAAAATCACGGTCTCGTGAAAGGAAAAGCCCATGCCGTCCTTTTGCAGCAGGACGCGGCGACTAAGCCAATTCTCGGTCTTGACCTCGTATTCGGTGCCGATTACATCGTTTACGTTTTTCACTATCATCGACGCTTTCCTCCAAATTTCAATACATGCGCGCTGGCGCCCTTGGCCGCAAGGACCTCGCCCACGCTGCGTTCGATTATTTCCAGTCCGGACTTCAGTTGCTCGTCGCCGATCGTCAAGGCCGGCAAGACCTTCAGCACCTCGTCGTTCGCGCCGGAAGTCTCGATGACCAGCCCGTGCTCGAATGCCTTGCGGGCGATCTGGTTGGCAATATCCTCGCCGGCCGGAGTCGACAACCCCTGGATCAAGCCTCGTCCACGCACGCTAAGGCCGGCGCCCCGGTAGCTGTGGGCCAGGTTTTCCAGCCAGTCGCGCACCAATTCCTCTTTGCGCTGGATCTCCTCCGAAAAGGCCGGCGTCGCCCAATAGCTGTCGAGCGCCTGGGCCGCCGTGACGAAGGCCAGGTTGTTGCCCCGGAAGGTGCCGCTGTGGGCGCCCGGCTTCCAGACGTCGAGCTCGGGCTTCATCAGCACCAGCGACATCGGCAGGCCGAAGCCCGATAGCGACTTGGACAAGGTAATGATGTCGGGCCGGATGCCGGCCGACTCGAAGCTGAAGAAGTTGCCCGTCCGGCCGCAGCCTACCTGTATGTCGTCGACGATGAGCAGCATGCCGTATTGGTGGCACACGCGCTCGAGATCCTTGAGCCAGCGCCGCGTCGCCACGTTGACGCCGCCCTCGCCCTGCACTGTCTCGACGATGACGGCGGCCGGGCTGTCCAGGCCACTGCTGGGGTCGTCGAGCAGGCGCTCGAGGTAGGCGATGGTGTTGACGTCGGGCCCCATATAGCCGTCATAAGGCATGAAGGTGGTGTTGCCCAGCGCCACGCCCGCCGCATCGCGGAACTTGGCATTGGCGGTGACGGCCAGCGAACCGCCGCTCACGCCATGGAAGCCATGCGTGAACGAGATCACGTTTTGCCGGCCCGTGACCTGGCGCGCCAGCTTGAGCGCGGCCTCGACGGCATTCGTGCCGGTGGGCCCGGTGAACTGCAGCTTGTACTGCCAGCTGCGCGGCTTGAGCAGCACGCGCTCCACCGTTTCCATGAAATACCGCTTGGCGCCCGTGGCCATGTCCAGGCCGTGCACCACCCCGTCGGTATTCAGATAATCGATCAGTTTTTCCTTGAGCACGGGATTGTTGTGGCCGTAATTGAGCGTTCCGGCCCCCGCGAAGAAATCAATGTATTCCTTGCCTGCCTCATCGATCAGCACAGAGCCCTTGGCCTGGCTGAACACAACCGGGAACGACCGGACGTAGCCCCGTACTTCCGACTCCATCCGGTCAAAAATTTTTAAGTCCATCATTTTGCGTCCTCTCTCGTGGTTATGGCGGGGTCAATACCCTGCATGGCAGGATCCAACCCGGCCTGCGCGACTAAAAAGCAGATTGGCTCAGAACGGCCCGATGCGTATCAGGCGTTCGTCGTCGTGGGCGGCCGGCCCGAAAAGGCTGCGGTCGAACAGCAGGCTTTCGTGCACCGGGGCGCCGAGGCGCCGGGCAAGGCTCAGGAACATATTGCGCGACGGCGCATTGCCCGGCCCCACGGTGGTTTCAACATAGCGGGCCGGTTTTGCCGATGAACCGGCAAGCAGGCTGCTCAGCAAATGGCTTCCCAAGCCGGTTCCCCGGGCGCGCTCGTGCACGGCGACCTGCCATACGAAAAGCACGTCGGGGGTCTTGGGGGGAAAGTAGGCGGATACGTAGCCGTCGATCTGGCCGGCCTTTGACGCGATCAGGCAGGTATCCGAAAAATGCTCGCTAAGCAGCAAATAGGTGTAGACGGAATTGAGGTCCAGCGGCGGGCACTGCCGGATGAGCGCGTGGATCTCGCAGGCGTCCGCGCGCCGGGGATTGCGCACCAGGACGCCGGATAAGTCTCGATCGTGTGCCGATGCGTGTGTGGATGATTCTGGTGAAGAGGATGTCTCGGTATATTCAGTCAAACCACCAATCCCGATTCTGGCGGCACAATGCCATCGGGAACCTCGAGAATCGGCGAGACGGGCTCTTCGTGCCCTTCCGTCACGCCATTGGTTTCAATGAGGCCGACGATACGCTCCAGCGACAATGTGATCGTGGCCTGCTCCAGCTCGGGCAGGTCGTTCAGGGCATCGGCCAGTTTTTTCTGCAGTGGCGAAGGCGTGGCCCGCGCCAGCGCAACGCCGTCTTCCGTGGCGGAAACAAACACAATGCGGCGATCCTCGCGCCCCCGTTCGCGCCGCACCAGCCCCTTGTCCTCGAGCCGATCGAGTATGCCGACCACCGTGCTGGGGCTGACATGCATTTCGCGGCTGATGGCCGTGGCCGTAATGGGCACTTCGTTGTCGATGACCGCCCTCAGGCAGATAAGCTGGGGGGCCGTGATGTTGCTGCAGGCCGCCAGTTGGCGCGAATGCAGGGCGATGAGCCGGGTAATCCGCCGCAAGGCCCGCAAGATGCGCAAATCGTACGCCTGGGTGTTTCCTGAAGAATCATTCATGGTAAGAACAAATTCAGTTAAATTGATTTCAACTGAAATCATATGCGCATGAATCAATACTGTCAACCCGAACCCCAAAATGAAACTGCGCTCCAGGACCCGGGAGCCGACCCGGATTCTGGAGCGCAGTTTCATTGACCATATGGCGCCGCGACGGCGCGGCGGGCAGCCCTTTAGGGCCTGTTAAGCGTCAACAGGCCCTAAGCCGTGCCCCCCACCGTCAGACCATCCATCCGGATGGTTGGCATGCCCACCCCGACGGGCACGCTCTGGCCTTCCTTGCCGCAGGTTCCAACGCCCGAGTCCAGCTGCAGGTCGTTGCCTATCATGCTTACCCGGGTCATGGCGTCCGGCCCGTTGCCGATCAGCGTCGCGCCCTTTACCGGGTAGGTGACCTTGCCGTTTTCGATCATGTAGGCCTCGGATGCCGAAAACACGAACTTGCCGCTGGTGATGTCGACCTGCCCGCCGCCGAAGTTGACGGCATAAAGCCCCCTCTTGACCGAGGCCAGGATTTCCTCGGGCTCGTCCTTGCCGGCCAGCATGTAGGTGTTCGTCATGCGCGGCATGGGCAGGTGCGCAAACGACTCGCGCCGGCCGTTGCCGGTTACCGAGGTCTTCATCAGGCGCGCGTTCAGGGAGTCCTGCATATACCCCTTGAGAACGCCGTCCTCGATCAGGACGTTGCGCTGCGTGGCGTTGCCCTCGTCGTCGATGTTCAGCGAGCCGCGGCGATCGGCCAGCGTACCGTCGTCGACCACCGTAACCCCCTTGGACGCCACACGCTCGCCGATACGTCCGGCAAACACGCTGGAACCTTTGCGGTTGAAATCGCCCTCGAGCCCGTGGCCCACGGCTTCGTGCAGCAGAATGCCTGGCCAGCCCGAACCCAGCACCACCGTCATCTCGCCCGCGGGCGCGGGACGCGCTTCGAGGTTGACCAGGGCCTCGTGCGTGGCGTGCCGCACATAGGAGCGCAGGACATCGTCGGTGAAGTAGGCCAGGCCTGTGCGCCCGCCGCCTCCGCCATGGCCCATTTCGCGGCGGCCATTGCGTTCAGCGATTACCGTGAGAGACATGCGCACCAATGGGCGCACGTCGGCCGCCAGCCGGCCATCGCTGCCGGCCACCAGCACCACGTCGTATTCCATGCCCAGTCCCGCCATCACCTGGATGACATGGGGGTCGGCGGCCCGCGCCATGGCTTCCACCCGCTCGAGCAGCGCCACTTTTTCGGGCGCCGGCAGGGTGTTGAGAGGGTCGATGGCCGGATACAGGCCATGGCCGGCGGCGTCATTCGGCGTCACGATTTTTTGACGCCCCGCCCCCTGGCGCCCGATGGTGCGCACGGCGCGCGCCGACGACAGCAGGGCATCGGCGGACAACGTGTCGGAATAGGCGAACGCGGTTTTCTCGCCGCTGAGCGCTCGCACGCCGACACCCTGGCCTATGGAAAAGCTGCCCGTCTTGACGATGCCCTCTTCGAGGCTCCAGCCCTCGCTGCGCGTATATTGGAAATACAAATCCGCGTAATCGACCTTATGGGTAAAGATCTCGCCCAGCGCGCGGGCCATGTCGGATTCCGTCAGCCCCCAGGGATCGAGCAAGACCGATTTGGCCGTGGCCAGGGCGTTAATGGAAGGATCTGCGATTTTCATAAATAACCATACCGTATTGAACGTGTTTACATCGTGCGGTGCTTCAGGGCCGGCAAGGACTGGCGCACGTCTGCCAAGCGCTGCTGATTGACATTGCCCGCCACGAAGCCCGGGCCTTCCTCAAGGCTGGAGACAATATCGCCCCATGGATCAATTAGAACAGAATGTCCCCAGGTCCGCCGGCCGTTTTCATGCTTGCCGCCTTGCGCCGACGCCAATACATAGCACTGGTTCTCGATGGCCCGCGCCCGCAGCAAGATCTCCCAGTGCGCGGACCCCGTGGTGTAGGTGAACGCGGCCGGCAGAATGATGAGGCTGACTTCGCCAAAAGCCCTGAACAGCTCCGGAAAGCGCAGGTCGTAGCAGATGGACAGGCCCGTTCTTCCGCAAGGCGAGTCGAAAACCTGGGGGGCGTTTTCGCCCGGACGGATGGACACCGACTCGTCGTACGACTCGTCGCCCTTTTTAAAGCCGAACAAGTGGATCTTGTCGTAGCGGGCCGCCTGGCTGCCATCAGGCGCATACACCAGGCTTGTGTTGTAGATGCGGCCGGAATCGGGGCTTTCAATAGGCAAGGTGCCGCCCACCAGCCACACGGCATGGCGCCGGGCCTGTTCGCCCAGGAAATCCTGGATGGGGCCTTGCCCCGGGGACTCGCGCATTTCGACCTTGTCGCGATCGCGCCGCCCCATCAGGCAGAAATACTCGGGCAGCGCAATCAGCCCGGCGCCATCGGCGGCCGCTTCGGCGATGAGGCCGGCGGCCTGCTCCAGATTGGGCTCGAGGGAAGCAAATGAAACAGTTTGAACGGCGGCAACGCGAAAATCATCCTTGATGGCTGTCATGGCTTTTATTTTTCAATATCAATGTCGTTGATCGGATTCTGTATTTGACGGCTTCTGCATTCAACTGAAATAATAAATTTTCGATATTCAAATATATGCGAAACAAAAGTCGGTTATATTCTGGTTTTGTGTAATAACATCCGGAAATGCTCTGCGAATATGCGCAGTCGGCATATTCGAAACCCGCATTCCCCCCCATTACTGCTCATCCATTCCTATTCCAGGAGCAACGAATGACGCGTGACAATTACGCCGCACTTCAATCGAAAATCGAAAAAGAAATCAACCGCCTCCAGAAACAGGCCCAGGCCCTTCAGGCCAAACGGCGCAATCCCGTTATCGCATCCATTATCCAGTCGATGCGCGAATATAATATAACCCCCGCCGAACTGGCCGCAGCCTTAAATAAAAAAAGCGCAGCCAGCGCACAAAAAAACAAAAACGGCGGCGCAGCCAAAACAACCCGCACCGTACCGCCCAAATATCGCAACCCCGAATCGGGAGAAACCTGGACCGGCCGCGGCAAACCGCCCCGCTGGGTTTCCACTGCCGAAGCCCAGGGAAAAAGCCGCGACAGTTTTCTTATTGCCAATTAACCCTCGGAACGAACCTGCCATAAACACAGTGCGGCTGCGCAGCGGCTCTGGACAACCCAGAACCGCTTCTGCCGCAGTCGGCGCCCAGCCGCCGGAAAGGCCGGCCGTCAATGCTGCCTTTCGTAGCTTATGACACGCACCTGCCCGTTGTTTCCGGGAAAACCGTCGAACACGGCGCGCGCCAGATAAGGCATGACGGCGGGCAGGTTGTCGTGGTCGGACGTGCTGACCGCGCTGGATCGATACACCTCGGCATTCTTGCGGGCATTATCCGTGATAATTACCGTAAGGGTGTTTTTATATACTTGGACGGGCACGCTCACGACGGGCGGCGCATAATAAAACCCTCCGCCCCAGCCCCAGCCCGGATATCCGCCCCAACGGCCGTAACCATTATAAAAATACGGGTCGGCATATTGCTGCACCCAGGCCTGGTTTATTGGATTGCCATATTCGAAAGAAACCGTGAACCGCGCTTTCTGGCCCGCCGCGGCCTCGACCAGGCCGGTGCGGCCGATATTGGCGCGTATCATGTCGGCAAAGGTTTCATATTCGAGATTGCCGGCTTTTTCCTGTTGCGAAACAAGGTGATACGTCTTGCCGGCCGCGTCCGGCGGCCATTGCTCGTAGCTGGTCACCCGGGCGGACCAAGTGGGCGCTGCGCAACTGGCCAATAGCGCCAGACTTGCCAGCGCAAGCCCGGCCCGCCACCGGGAATCCCATAATTGCCCGAAACGTTGAAACATAAGAGCTCCTGCGCTTGTGTAATAAGACATGAAACGTGATGCAAATTCACAGCATGTCCGGAAAACCCGCAACCTATTTTGTAGAAGGCCACCCAAGTAAGACCGTTCTGCCAAGGCAAGGTTGCATTATCCCAGTAAAAATCGGCGCGCAGCGCAAACATTGTCATGCAAACATTACAATAGACTTCATTCTTCCCCGAACTGATCAGGTTTTCGCCATGCGTACCGATGCCGTACCCACCATTTCCCGCCACGACTACCAGCCATACCCCTACCGCCTCCCCCAGGTCGAGCTGTTTTTCGACCTGGACGAGAAGCAGACGCGTGTCCGGACCGAGCTTTCCTTCGAGCGCGCCACCGCCGAAAACCAGCCCCTGGTGCTGAACGGGCAAGACCTGGTCCTGGAATCCGTCGCCCTGGACGGACGCGCTCTGGCGGCCGGCGAATACCAGCTCAACGATGAAACCCTCACCGTATTTCCCACCGCCGCCGCCTTCACGCTAAGCATCGTCAGCCTGTGCCGGCCAGCCGACAACTCCACGCTGATGGGGCTGTACGTTTCGGGCGGCAATTTGTTCACGCAGTGCGAGGCCGAGGGCTTTCGCCGCATCACCTGGTTTCCCGACCGTCCCGACGTCATGTCGCGCTACCGCGTCACGCTCAGGGGCGACAAGTCCCGCTACCCTTTGCTGCTGTCCAACGGCAACCTGCTGGAAAGCCGCGAACTGCCCGGCGGCGCGCATGAGGCGCATTGGGAAGACCCCCACCCCAAGCCCTGCTACCTGTTCGCCCTGGTGGCCGGCGACTTCAGTTGCCGCGAACTGTCCACCAGCACAGCCAGCGGACGAAATGTCCTGCTTCAGGTATACAGCGACCGGGGTTCCGAAGGCAAAACCGCCTGGGCGCTGGACAGCCTTGCGCGCGCCGTCAAATGGGATGAAACCCGCTTCGGGCTGGAACTGGACCTGGATCGCTTCATGGTGGTGGCAGCGCGGGACTTCAATATGGGGGCCATGGAAAACAAGGGCCTCAACATCTTCAATTCCTCGTATGTGCTGGCCGACCCCGATTCGGCCACCGATGCCAGCTTCCATGCCATCGAGGGCGTCATCGGGCACGAGTACTTCCACAACTGGACCGGCAACCGCGTAACCTGCCGCGACTGGTTCCAGCTTTCGCTCAAGGAAGGCCTTACGGTATTTCGCGACCAGGAATTCTCGGCCGACATGCAGGCGCGGGGGCTGCCCGCCGCCGAGGCCGCCAGCGCACGCGCCGTCAAGCGCATCGACGACGTCAGCGTGCTGCGCTCGGCGCAGTTCCCCGAAGACGCCGGCCCCATGGCCCACCCCATCCGGCCCGAAAGCTACCAGGAAATCGGCAACTTCTACACTGCAACCGTGTATGAAAAAGGCGCCGAGGTCATACGCATGCAGCACACCCTGCTGGGCGAAGACGGTTTCCGGGCGGGCATGGATGAATACTTTCGCCGCCACGACGGCAGCGCCGTCACCTGCGACGACTTCGTCAACGCCATGGAATCGGTCTACAGCAAGCGCAATCCTGGCAAAAACCTTGGCGTCTTCCGGCAATGGTATTCGCAGGCCGGAACGCCCCGCGTCAAGGTCGAGCTCGACTACGACGCCGCCGCGCAATCGTGCCGCATCACACTGTCGCAGCATTGCGATCCGGTCGGCATCGAAAAACTGCGCGAGCCGCCCGCCGCCAAGCCGCCCCTGCTGATTCCATTCGCCATAGGCCTGCTCGACCAGCAAGGCAACCCCATCCAGCTCGAGCTCGACGGCAAGGCGCAGGACACGGCCGTGCTGGAGTTCGACCAGGCAAGGCAAAGCTGGACGTTCCCCGGCATACCCGGCCAGCCCGTCCCCTCGCTGCTGCGCAATTTCTCGGCGCCGGTCATCGTCGAATACGACTACACCAGCGCCCAGCTGAATCTGCTCGCCCGGCACGACCCCGACCCTTTCGCCCGCTGGGAAGCCGGCCAGGAGCTGGCCACCCGCCAATTGCTCAAGATCATCGCGGCAATCCAGGCCAAGGCCGCGCCAGGCGTCGACCAGGATTTCATCGACGCCTGGCGCGCGGTGCTGCAAGATACCCAGCTAACCCCCGCCTACCGTACCCGCGCACTGACCTTGCCCGGCGAAAAAATCCTCATGGAAAAAACCGCCCCCATGGACCCGGTTGCCGTGGCCGAAGCGCGCCGGTATTTGCGCGAAGCCCTCGGCCAGGCCTTGGCGCCGCTATGGCTCGACGCGTACCGTTCCGCCAGCGACCCCGACAGCCAGGCGCCCTACACGCCCGATGCGCTGTCGTCGGGGCGCCGCGCGCTCAAGAACCTGGGGCTCGCCTACCTCATGGCCGGCAAGCATCCTCATGCCCAGGACATGGCTCTCAAGCAGTTCCGCGAAGCCCGCAACATGACGGACCGCATGGGCGGGCTTTCAGCCCTGGTTCATTACGGCGACGCCGCCGCCAGCGCCCAGGCCCTGGCCGACTTCTACGGGCAATGGCAACATGACCCCCTGGTGGTCGACCGCTGGTTCACGCTTCAGGCCACCGCCCCCGCAACGCATGTTGCCACGGTGCGCGCGCTCATGGCTCACCCTGCGTTCACTTTGCGCAATCCCAACCGCGCGCGCTCGCTTATTTTCCAGTTCTGCATGAACAACCTGTCGAACGCGCACTCGCCCGAGGGCTACGAGTTCTGGGCGGACCAGGTCATCGCCTTGAACGACCTCAACCCCGAAATCGCGGCGCGCCTCGCACGCGCCTACGACAACTGGTCGCGCTATATTCCTGCCAACCGCGATGCCATCAGGCAAAGCTACGAACGCATCCAACAACATCCTTCGCTCTCGCGCAATGTCGCCGAGATCGTGACCAAAGCCTTAAAAGTCTAGCCGGAGCCCAACTTGAAACGTAAAACACTTACTCAGTACCTGGTTGAACAACAACGCAGCGGCCAGGCCGTCACGGCCGAACTGCGGCTGCTCATCGAAACCGTCGCGCGCGCGTGCAAAGCTATTGGACACGCCGTCGGCAAAGGCGCCCTGGGCGGGGTGCTGGGCAGCCTGGAAACCGAGAACGTGCAGGGCGAGGTTCAGAAAAAGCTGGATGTGCTGTCCAACGAAATCCTGCTCGAAGCCAACGAATGGGGCGGCAACCTGATGGCCATGGCTTCCGAGGAAATGGAAACCATACACCGCATTCCCAATGAATACCCGAAGGGCGGCTACCTGCTGCTGTTCGACCCCCTGGACGGCTCTTCGAACATCGACGTAAACGTTTCCATCGGCACTATCTTCTCGGTATTGCGCGCCCCCGAGGCCGCCAAAACGCGCGAGGTCGAAGAAGCCGACTTCCTGCAGCCGGGCACGCAGCAAGTGGCCGCCGGCTATGCCGTCTATGGGCCGCAAAGCATGCTGGTTCTGACAGTGGGCTCGGGCGTGGCGGGCTTTACGCTGGACCGCGAAATGGGCACCTGGGTCATGACCGCCGAAAACATGGCCATTCCCGAAGACACCAGCGAATTCGCCATCAATATGTCCAACATGCGGCACTGGGAAGAGCCTGTCAAGCGCTATATCGACGACTGCCTGGCCGGTGAAACCGGCCCTCTGGGCAAGAACTACAACATGCGCTGGATCGCCTCCATGGTGGCCGACGTGCATCGCATCATGACGCGCGGCGGCATCTTCATGTACCCGCGCGACCAGCGCGCCTCGGGCAAAAAAGGCAAGCTGCGCCTCATGTACGAAGCCAACCCTATGAGCTTCATAGTAGAACAGGCCGGCGGCGCCTCCATCGACGGCGACCAACGCATCCTCGACACCCAGCCCTCGGCCCTGCACCAGCGCATCGGCGTGGTGCTGGGCTCGAAAAACGAAGTCGAGCGCGTGCGGCGCTATCACCAGGAAGATTGACGCTCCCGGCCTCGAAGAAACTCCTGCACAACCCGGGCAAACTCGTCGGGCTGTTCGATATGCGGGGCATGCCCCGCATTCGGTATGGTATGCAGGCTCGCGCACGATAATGAATCCGCCAGAGTTTGCGAAACAGCGGCTCCGGTTACCTGATCATCCTCACCGCATAGAACGAGCGTCGGTGCCTGGATCGATGCAAGCCAAGGCCTGGCGTCCGTAGCGGCAATGGTTTTGGCAACCGCCATATACCCATCGGGACGCGCGCGGCGCATATGCCGTGCTATTTCCTCGACGATTTGCGTCGATGCGCCTGGGGCCGCAATCTCGGCGGCCCTTTGCATGCTTATCGTTTGAAGGCTTTGCGACAAGCCAAGCCGTCCTTGCAGCCATTTCTCTCGTTCGCGGTCGGCCAAATAGGCCCGGCCTAGGGTCGCATCCGCGAGCACCAGCGAACGCACCAGCCGAGGATGATAATGGGCCAAGGCAAGCGCGAGCAGGGCTCCGAACGAAACGCCAAGCACATGCGAAGGCTCTTCGTCCAGCAAGTCCACCACGGCATCCAGGATGGGCGTCAGCCCCTCGCCAACGGGAGAAGGAGAATCGCCATAACCCGGCAAATCAGGTGCGAGGCAGGTGAAATCCGCAGCCAGCCTTGCCATTTGTTTGTCCCAGGCCGTCGCGCTCGCGCCGATGCCATGCAGCAAAAGAAGCCGCGGTCCGCGCCCAGCACGCAGAGCATGCAGTTTTGTCATGTTCAAATACCCGTCAGTTCACCGCCGTCGACCAGGAATCCCGTACCCGTGACATAGCTGGTTGCCTCACCGCACAATGACGCCACAAAATGCCCAAAATCATCTGGCCGGCCAATCACGCGATCCTTGACCCCCAGCTCGATTGCTCGCCCGGTTTCGTGCGGACCGGCGAAGACCGCATTGATCGTGATCCCGCTCTCATAAAGCTTGGGCGCGGCGCTCTTGGCCCAGGCCCATAAAGCGCTACGCGCAGCCGCCGACAGGCAAAGGAACGGCTTGGGCGCCCTGACGCTGGTCGAGGAAATGATGACAATGCGGCCCCATTCGCCCTTTTGCATGGCCGCACTGGCGCTTCGTACCAGCCTCACCGCAGGATAGAATGTGGATTCGAAAGCAGAGGCGAAGTCTGCATCGCTGGCCTGCATGGGCAGCAGCGCAGGCGGCCCGGGCGTATTGACGATAGCCACGTCCAGGCGCCCGAACTGCTCCAGCGCGGCCTCGACCGCCATTTGCGGCAATGCCGGATCCCTCAGGTCGCCGGCCACCACCTTGCACCGGCCGGGGTGGATCGACTCGATCTCATCCAGCTCCGCGCTGGGACGCGCAACGACAAGCATTTTGGCGCCTTCGTCCGCCAATGCGCTGGCCACGGCTCGCCCCAGGCCTCGTGAGGCTCCGGTAACCAGGGCGACTTTATCCTTCAATCCAAGATCCATGAATTTCCCTTGTAACGTCTCATGGATGCGTAGAATGTGACATACTACGCGCACCACAAGACTTTCTCTAGTAACTCAAACCTGCAATGTCAAAGCTCAATAGCCTAGTCCGCTCCGAATCCCTCGCTCAGCAAGGCTACAAAGCCATCCGCCGCGCGATTCGCGATGGCAAGATTCCCAGAGGACAGTTCTTTTCCGAAAGTACTCTCGCCGAATCGCTGGGCGTTTCCCGCACTCCCGTTCGCGAGGCTTTGCTGAACCTGTATCGCGACGGCGTTGTGGAAATCGTTCCCAAACGCGGCTACCGCCTCATCGACCTGGACGAGGCCGCCATCAGCGAAATACGCCTTCTCCGGGTCGCCCTGGAGCAAATCGTGGTGGATCGCCTGTGCAAAACGGCAACCCCCGACGACATCAAGGAATTGCGTACCATTCTGAAAGGTGCGGGAGACAGCCGGGAAGACATGTACACCATCGACGAAACCTTCCATATCCGGATGGCCGAAATGGCGAACCTGCATCAGATCCGCCAAGAACTGATGAGCGTACGGGGGAAAATGTATTTGATCGCCAGCGGTGCACGCCTCACCTCGCTGCGCGACGAAAACGTTGCCAGGGAACACTCCGAGCTCGTCGATGCTCTTGAGCAACACGACCCTAAGAAAGCCCGGCGCCTGATAAGCAGTCATGTAGAACGCTCTATCGATTCTTTTGTGGAAGCCCGCGCCGAGCTTCTGGAACGGAACTGGCTCGATCCACTTTCCTGAGCTCAGCTTCGGTTATGCATGCGTAGTAGCGTTCCATGGACCAGCCCACGGCGCGCGAGAAATAGAGCAGGGCCATGGGAGAAACCCCTGCCAGCCACAAAGCGCCGATATCCCGCTCGCGCACGGCGGCGCGCAAGGCATCCGGCAACGACGCCGCGGCGATCACGTCTTCGCTGCTTTTTTCATAGGCCTCTTTCAAATGGCCGCGCGTGATGTCGATCAGAAATTGGGTGACCACGCTTTCCTTCATAAAGACTCCCACAACATCTGATACACGCCCGTGTACCACCCCGGCACATAGGGAATGGCCGTGACAACCTCGGCGCGGCTGGAGCCCATGGCCGCCGCAGCCGCAATCCAACTGCGAATCTCGTGCGTACCATTGCCGCGGGCATCGAGCGCACTGTCCGGATATGCGCAGGCCTTGCCCAGGTCACCCGCGACGAGAGCATCGACAAACTCCGCATCGAACCGCGGATCGTTGCGATCCATGCCCGGCTGGCCGACCGCGTGCGAAATACCTCCGGTGGCAAGCATCCCCACGCGCCGCCCCATGCCGTTCTGCCGCAAAGCGGCAGCGACCGCGGCCCCAAGCTCCCTGCATCGCCGCAACGTCGGCAAGGGAGGAAACAAAGTATTGATGATCACGGGCACGATGCGGACATCGGCTGAGACCTTTAATTGCTGCAAGGGCAAAGTCGTGCCGTGATCCAGCTGGAGCTCGCTGGAATGGGCGGGATCCAGGCCATTCGCGTACAGGCACTCTACAAGAGCGCATGCCAGCTCCGGGTCGCCAGGCCTCGCCACAGGTTCGAGCCTGAACTGCGGCTCGGGAAAAGAGGCGTGCACGGCGCCTGTCCCGATGATGAAAGCCGGCGCCATCCGCGGCTGGAGATTCACGATGTGCTCGCTGGTGAACACAATGAGTGTCTCCACATCCGCATCGGCGAAAGCCTTGCCGATGCGCTCAAAGCCTCGATGCGTCGCATCGCGGTGCTCGGGTCCCGCCTGCTCGGGCCAGGCGGTCATGTAAGGGAAATGGACGGTAGCGGCGGCAATCATCGGGCATCCTGTTTCAGAAAAATACGCTCAAGCCCTGGTTTCCGAGCGCCTGCCTATCAAGAACGACCCGCCGGTTCAGCAGGCGAAAACTGTGCTCGCCATCCTTGAGCGACAACAAGTCGGTGCGTCCGCCGCTGAATTGCTGTTCCATGTTCCAGCGATATTGCAGAAGCAGAAGATTGCTTCGAACAACGATCAGCCCATCATCCTGCGCGGCAATGTCAACCACTTGAATGAAATAGCGCAATCGCGATGGAGGCTGCTCCACCCACGACAGCTTGCTTTCCAGCTTGGCGACACGCGCCCTGAGCAGCTCCAGGTTCTCGTCGTAGTAGCCAAGCTCGTCCTCGCTGCTTATCAGTCCATTCAGCGTAGAGGTCGTAACGGGAACCCGGTAACTGATTTGCTCATCCATGAGCTCCAGCCATTCCCGGTAGCGTCGATCCTGCAGGAGCAAGGTTTCGCGACGATAGAAATTTTCTACCGCCGTCCATAATTGGGTATTCAATACGTCGGTCATTGTTCTTCCTGCGTTCAGGGCTTGCGATCAGGGCCGATCATTTGCGCGGCGTAGTGCCGGTAGAACGCCCGCTGGTTGGCTTCAGTCATCAGGATATCGCTGGTACTGCCAGGGAAAGGCGGCCCATAACGAGACGAGGTCGGCGCTTCGCGGCCCACTCCCATCTGGTAATTGAATCTCCCCTGCCGCCCGATATGGCCGCGCAAATTATCCTGGACACTCTGCCAGACATCCCCATCGTCCTGTTCGAAAATACCCCCGGGCCCGAAGGCAAGGGAATACTGCTTGCGAACGGCCGCTTTGAGCGCGGACGGCATGGCTTTGTCGACCAGGCACCAGGAATGCACCTCGATCTTGTCCACTCCGCGCGGATGCCATACGCGGAAGGTGCGGAAACGCGCAGTATCCATGAAAGACATGTTGGGGAAAATCGTGCCCACGCCTATCGGCACGAAGGCCGAGGCGGACTCGCCGTATTTGGCCACCAGCTCGCTGCGCATCTGCGCCATGAAGGCATCGTAGTCGGTCTTGACGGCCGTACCCTGCTGCGCGCCCCCGCGCTCGCTGCCAATGGAATGGCCATTGCCGGTTTGAATGCAGTAGCCATCATTGCTCAATCGGCTCCGGTAACCCATCTCCACGCCGGCGCCATGCGTGGAAGAAACGTGGTAGTGATCTCCAGCGAAGTTCTCCGACGGTATCTTCCAGTTCACATTGATGGTCCATTGATGAACGCCGCCAATCAGTTCCGTGCCGCCATCCATGCGGTTCAACATCAGCTCCAGGTAGAACGTCATATCGCCAAGGTATTCGCGCAAGGTCGGCGCCTGCGGATCCCAGCTCGCGAAAATCATTCCGCCAAAGCTGTCGACATGAGGCGCCTCCCGCAAGCCGAGCTGGCTGCGATCGAGTTTGTCGCCATAGACCGATCCCATGCGCGGCACGGACGCCAGCTCACCTTCGGTGTTGAAAGCCCACGCGTGGTAGGGGCACTTGAACATCGTCGCCACGCCGGCATCCACCCGGCACACCTTGGCCCCGCGATGGCTGCAACTATTGAGGTATACCCTCAAGCGGCCAGTCTTGTCTCGCACGACAATCACCGGATCCTCGCCCATGGTGGTCGTAATGAACGATCCGTTTGTCTGCAAAGCGCTTTCATGGCCAAGATATAGCCAGCATTTTGCAAAAATCCGCTCTTGCTCCAGGCGATAAAGGCTTTCGTCGACGAAAATGCGGCGATCGACGGAAGATCCATCGGAAGCCATAATATCTCCGGCCCGATATTCCCCCAACGCGGCATTCGCATCGATGAGAGGCGGTAGAGGCGTCGAGACGGCATCACACGATGTACTCGGGATATTGGGGTCACTCATTCTTTTTCCTCCAACGAAGATGATGTTCCGGACGCTCGCGCCTAAACACGAGGGCCGCGAATGGCGGTTCCACCATCGAGCGCCAAGATGCTTCCCGTCGCCATGCGTTCAGCCGCCACCGAAGCAAGAAAGACATAAGCCGAAGCGTAGTCATCCGGGGTCGCGATGGCCTGCAAAGGCAGATTTTCAGGCGCGGGGCTGACGGGATTCTTGTCCTGACCCAGGCTTTCCAGCCCACGCAGACCGGTGGGCGCATAGCCCGGCGCGACGGCGTTCACCCGCACCCGCGGCGCAAGTTCCAACGCCAACTGCCTGGTCAGGCCATTGATGGCATGTTTGGCTGAAACGTAAAGCGCGCCGCCGAAGCCTGCATGAGTACCGGAGATGGAGCTGGTAAAGATGATGGAACCCCGGTTGCGCGCCAGGATATCGGCCGCCGCACGCGCGGCAAGCATGTACCCCTTGACATTGACGGCAAAGAGCTCGTCGAAGGCGGCGTCGAGCTCGACGTCCGAAAATGACAAGAACGGCCTGCGATTGTCGTAGATGCCGGCATTGGCGACCAGCACATCCAGCCTGCCATAGCGGCTTTCCGCCAGTTCGACGGCGCGCCGGTTGTCGGCAAGCGAACGAACATCGCCAGCGCAACAAACCACGTCGCCGCCAGGAAATTCGTTTTCCAGCCCCCCCGGAACGCGATCGAACGCAACGACCCTGGCTCCCTCGGCCAGGAAACGCCGTGCAACCGCAAGCCCTATCCCACCGGCCGCCCCGGTTACCAGGGCAACCTTGTTCTCTAGCTGAAATGGCATCGTCTCCTCCTTTACTTGAGTGGCTCCGTCTTTCTATTGACGTTTTACCTCTTCAAGTCTAGTATTCTAGTTTGGTATTCTACACTAGTATTCTAGATTAAAGCAAAGTTCGAATACCCCGCGGCGCATGTCGCATATCCATCGAAATGCATAAAGGAGACAAAATGAGAAAAGCACTATTGGCGGTATTGATTGCCGCATGGTCAGGAGCGGCATGCGCCGAGGTCGTGGTCGGCATCTCGGTAAGCTCCACCGGGCCCGGCGCCTCGCTGGGCACGCATATAGCCAAGGTGGTTCCCCTCCTGCCCAAGACGGTCGCGGGCGAAGCCGTCCGCTACATCATGCTGGACGATGCCAGCGATCCGACCGTCGGTGCGCGAAACGCCCGCAAGTTGATCTCCGACGACAAGGTCGACGTCATCATTGGTTCTAGCACCGTACCGGTAGCGATTGCGCAAAGCAGCGTGGCCAATGAAGTCAAGGTTCCGATAATCACCATCTGCCCTATTCCTCTCGATCCAGCCAAATTGCCCTATACCTTCGCGGTGCCGCAGCCGATCCCGCTCATGGTCGACGCCCTGCTGGATCACATGCATGCCCACAAAGTGAAAAAGCTCGGCTACATCGGGTTCGCCGACGCCTGGGGCGACATGAACTACAACTATGCCAAGAGTGGCGGCGCGCCCCGGGGCATCACAGTCACCACCAACGAACGCTACTCGAGAAACGATACGTCGGTGAACTCACAAGCCCTCAAGGTCGTTACATCCCAGCCGGACGCCATTTTCGTGGGAGCCTCCGGATCACCTGCTGCCATCGCCCAAATAGCAGCGGTGAAACGCGGCTACCGCCATCAGATCTATCACACCCATGGCGTGGTCAATCTCGACTTCATCCGAGTCGCCGGCAAGAGCGCCGAGGGTGTCATCGCACCGACCGGCCCGGTGGTCGTCGCCGAGCAACTGCCCGCCGATAGTCCCCTGAAGGCCACGGGAATGGACTTCATCAAGCGCTACGAAGGAGCCTATGGCGCTGGCAGCCGCAACGCCTTTGCCGCGTATGCCTGGGATGCCGGCCTCATCATCCAGGCCGCAATTCCCGTCGCCCTGAAAACCGGCAAGCCCGGCACGCCCGAGTTCCGCCAGGCCCTGCGCAACGCAATTGAAAGCAACAAAGAAGTAAAGGGCACTCATGCCGTCTACAACATGAGCGCAACCGACCACTATGGCGTAGACAAACGCGCACGAGTGCTGGTGCAAGTCGAACATGGCGAGTGGAAACTGCTCAACGAATAAGGCAATCGCATATGGACTTCCATATCCTGAAATCACCCAATCCAACAGGAGAAAGACGTGAATGGGTTTAATGTAAGACGGCTCGCAGATGCCGAGTATGTGTCGTACGGCTCACAAAGCGATTTGCGCGTGCTGATCGGCGGCCCCCAGCGCAACACGCCGATCCGGTCGGCGTTGCAAACCTGCCAGCCTGGCTACGACGTGCCTTTTCACTGCCATCCTTATATCGAATATCTCATCATCCTGGAGGGCTCGGCCGAGTTCCGGATCGAAGCTGATGGTATACAGACTGTAGTGCTGCACAAGGGCGACACCGTGGAATTGCATCCCGGCGTGTGGCATGCTTTCACCACCAGCTCAACCGAAGTGACCCAATTGCTGGGAATCCATATTTCTTCCGAGCGAATCGTGAATTACAAACCGGACGTCAAAACCGACTCTCGCGGGTTCCGCATAGAAGGCTGACACATCTGGAGCCGGCATCACAGCCGGCTTTTTTGTTTTGGTATGGCCCGAGACAAAAATCTCCCTCTCTCCGGAATCATCCAAACATCCTATACCCAGGTCTCAGGCCAAAGAAGAGAATTCCCCTCATAACACAGCCAGATAGTTCGCTGCGTGGCCCGCAACACCGGCTCCGATGCATTCGGGGCCCATCGTACGGGCCATGCAAAACCAAAGGGGAACTGCCATGAAAACCACCGTGTGCATTGCTGTTCTGGTGACTGCTTTCGGGCTTGCCGCCAACGCCCGCGCGGAAAAACTGACGCGGGAACAGATCAACGCCGAGGTGCAGAAATGCACTGAAAAACTGAACAGCTCCACCGGCAACGCCGGCGAAGACTACAAGCAATGCATAAACGCCTTGATGGCCAGAACCACATCCAAGCCTCCCGAGGAACGCCCCGCCTCCCGACCCCAGCCAGTCGATGGCCGCAAATTCGTGGATCTGTACCACTGCCGCATACCCGCCCTCGCCCGCTCCAGGCTGGGTTCGGAAATCACCATTTGGAGCAGCATCGACAAGAAGCGCTATGCCGCCACCCCCAGTTCCAACGAAAACCAGATCCACGCGCTCAAAGGTTTTGGCACGCCCGGCAAAGGCAATGTAAGCTTCACCTTCAGCGACGGCGCCCGCATCACCATTGCGCAAAACGGCTGGACGACGACCTCGCTGGATAAAGTGCACAACAAGAATTCGCTATATGGGCCGGTGTCGCCCGCCAAGAACGACCCGGCGGGGCAATGCAGCCGGGTGACCGGCCCCAACGCCGTCGTGCGGGTCATGCGAATCGAATAGCTGCCGAAGCCGGCCGCGCTTGTGCTTTATCCCACGGTCAGAATCGTGGCCCCTTGCGTCTGGCGTCCCGCCAGCGCGGCATGGGCTTTGCCGGCTTCGTGCAAGGGGAAGCGCTGGCCGATGTGCACCTTGATCTTTCCGCTGGTGATCATGCTGAACAGTTCCTTGGCGGCAGCCGCCATTTTCTCTTGTGTCGGCACGAAATCAGCCAGGGTCGGCCGGGTTACGTACAGCGAACCTTTGGTCGCCAGGATGCCCAGGTTGACGCCGTCGACCGGCCCCGAAGCATTGCCGAAGCTCACCATCAGGCCTCGCGGCTGCAGGCAGTCCAGCGAGGTGAGCCAGGTGTCCTTGCCGACGCTGTCGTACACGACGGGAACCTTGTTGCCCCCGGTCAGCTCCAGCACGCGCTCGGCCACGTTCTCGCGGGTATAGTCGATGACTTCCCAGGCGCCGTTGGCTTTGGCGAGGGCGGCTTTTTCGGGGCTGGAGGCGGTGCCGATGACCTTGACGCCCAGCGCCTTGGCCCATTGGCAGGCAATCAGCCCCACGCCGCCCGCCACGGCATGGAACAGGATGGTTTCGCCGCCTTGCAGGCGATAGGTTTGGCGCAGCAGGTACTGGGTGGTCAGCCCCTTGAGCATGATGGCCGCCCCTTCCTCGAAACCGATGGCCTTGGGCAGTTTCACCACGAGCTTGGCCGGCATATTGCGGGCTTCGGCATAGGCGCCCAGCGGGCTAACGCCGTATGCCACACGATCCCCCACCTTGAGGTGCCGGACGTCGGCGCCCACCGCCTCCACCACGCCGGAGGCCTCGCAGCCTATGCCATGCGGCAATGGCTGCGGGTACAAGCCGCTGCGAAAATAAATATCCAGGAAATTCAGGCCCACGGCTTTCTGCCGTATGGTGACCTCGTCGTTTCCGGGCGACGGCAAATCCACCGTCACAAGTTTCAAGACATCGGGCCCGCCCTTGGCGTCGATGCGTATGGCCTTTACTTGCTGAGTCACAATGAGCTCCTGATTGCTGCGAATGTTGAATTGCCTCGAACCCGTGCCGCGCGCCCGATCCGGGTTCTGGCGATTATTGTTGCGTTGCGAAAGCCCCGGCTTGCGCGTTAGCGCGCATTCAGCGGCGCCCCAGGGAGCCCAGCACGCCCCGCAGCAACTGCGTTGCCGTGCGCCGCACCATGCTCTTGGCCACCTGCTGCACCACGCCTTCCCGCCGGCCGCCGCGAGGCCCGGTCGAACCGAAAAGAAAATCGCTGACCGCATCCACCAGCCCGCCGTCCGCCGCGCCCGCGGAAGCCGTTGCGGGCGCCTGGCTGCCCGGCCTCGCCGTACCCTTGCCCGCCGGCGCGGCGCCGCCTTCGGCGCGCTTGAGCAGGATTTCGTAGGCGGACTCGCGATCGACGGCCTGTTCGTACTTGCCGCCCAGCAGCGAGGCCGCCCGCAGCGCCTGGCGTTCGCTTTCGGTGGCCGGCCCGATGCGGCTGCCCGGCGCCAGCACCCAGGCCCTCTCGGTGGGCGACGGCCGCCCTTTTGCATCGAGCAGCGACACCAGGGCCTCGCCGACCCCCAGGTCGGTGATGGCGGCCTCGATATCCAGGCCCGGATTGGGCCGCATGGTCTGCGCCGCCGTCTTCACGGCCTTCTGGTCGCGCGGAGTGAAGGCCCGCAAGGCATGCTGCACACGATTTCCCAATTGCCCCAGCACGGTCTCGGGAATGTCCAGCGGATTCTGCGTGACGAAGTACACCCCCACGCCCTTGGAGCGGATGAGGCGCACGACCTGCTCGATTTTTTCCTGCAAGGCCTTGGGCGCATCCGAAAACAACAAATGCGCCTCGTCGAAGAAAAACACGAGCTTGGGTTTTTCGAGATCGCCGACTTCGGGCAGGGTTTCGTACAGATCGGCCAGCAGCCACAACAGAAATACCGCGTACAGGCGCGGGGCCGGCATGAGCTTGTCGGCGGCCAGGATATTGACCATGCCCTGGCCTTTTTCGTTGCAGCGGACCAGGTCGTGCACGCTGAGCATGGGCTCGCCGAAAAACTGGTCGGCTCCCTGGGTTTCAAGCTGCAGCAGGCTGCGCTGTATGGCGCCGATGGAAGCCGAGGACACGTTCCCGTATTGCGTGCGCAGCTCGGCGGCGCGATCGGCCACGTTTTGCAGCATGGCCCGCAAATCCTTGATATCCAGGATAAGCTGGCCTTCGTCGTCGGCCACCTTGAAGACCATGGCCAGCACGCCTTCCTGTGTGTCGTTGAGCTCGAGCATCCGCGCCAGCAGCAGCGGCCCCATGTCGGACACCGTGGCGCGCACCGGATGGCCCTGCTGCCCGAATACGTCCCAGAACGTAACCGGGCATCCACCCCAGGCCGGCTCGGGCAGGCCCAGCTTGGCCAGCCTTTCCTGCAGCTTGGGACTGGGCTGGCCCGCTTGCGAAATGCCGCTCAGGTCGCCTTTGACGTCGGCCATGAAGACCGGCACCCCCAGCCTTGAAAACGCCTGCGCCAGGACCTGCAGCGTCACGGTCTTGCCGGTGCCGGTAGCGCCGGTAATGCACCCGTGCCGATTGGCCAGCTCCGGCAAAAGAGTGGTTGTACCGGCGGAATTCTTTGCGACGACGATGGGTTCAGCCATTTTTTTCCCTTTTTATGCACGCAATTGCGGGATCCATAAGTGTAATTCCATGCCCTGGGCTCTGCACGCGTTAAAATTAGCCTCTTTCTTCACATTAAGACATTGTTATGGCCGGACATAGTAAGTGGGCGAACATCCAGCACCGCAAGGGGCGCCAAGATGCCAAACGAGGCAAACTCTGGACAAAAATCATTCGTGAGATCACCGTGGCGGCGCGGGCCGCGGGGCCCGACCCTGATTCCAATCCGCGCCTGCGCCTGGCCTGGGACAAAGCCACCGCCGCCAACATGCCCAAAGACAACATCCAGCGCGCCATCACGCGCGGCGCGGGCGGTGCGGACGGCGCCAACTACGAAGAAATCCGCTACGAGGGCTACGGCCCCAGCGGCGCCGCCGTCATCGTCGACTGCATGACCGACAACCGCATGCGCACCGTCGCCGAAGTACGCCACGCCTTTTCCAAGCACGGCGGCAACCTGGGCCAGGAAGGCTCTGTGGCCTTCATGTTCAAGCACTGCGGCCAGTTCATCTTCGCGCCCGGAACTTCCGAAGAGCAGGTGATGGAGGTCGGGCTGGAGGCCGGCGCCGACGATATCCAGACCGACGATGAAGGCGTCATCGAAGTCACCTGCCCGCCAAGCGACTACAGCGCCGTCAAGACGGCCTTCGAGGCGGCCGGGCTGGTCCCCGAGGTACAGGCCGTTACCATGAAGGCCCTGAACGAAGCCGAGCTCGCCGGCGACGATGCGGCAAAAATGCAGAAGATGCTCGACGTGCTGGAAAGCCTGGACGACGTCCAGGAGGTATTCACCACGGCCGTGCTCGACGAACAGGAATAACGCCTTCTTCCTGCTGCACCCGGGTTGAGCCAGATCAACCCGGCCTTCCCCACTTCGCTATACAGTAATCCCTGGACACCACAATACCATCATGAAACTCCTTGTTATCGGCAGCGGCGGACGCGAACATGCCCTGGCCTGGCGGCTGGCCCAATCGGAGCGCATCCAGAAAGTCTACGTAGCCCCGGGCAATGGCGGCACCGCCACCACCGACCTGCTCGAAAATGTCGACCTGACGGCGGCCGACGACCTGATTGCGTTCGCCCGCAAGGAAGGCGTGGCCTACACCGTCGTCGGGCCCGAGGCTCCGCTGGCCGCGGGCATCGTCGACGCCTTTCGCGCCGCCGGCCTGAAGATCTTCGGGCCCACGCAAAAAGCGGCGCAGTTGGAAAGCTCGAAAGACTACGCCAAGGCCTTCATGGTGCGCCACCATATTCCCACCGCCGCCTACCAGACCTTCACCGACCCCGGACAAGCCAAGGCCTACATCAGCGAACAAGGCGCGCCCATCGTCGTCAAGGCCGACGGCCTGGCGGCCGGCAAGGGCGTCGTCGTCGCCGCCAGCGTCCAGGAAGCCCACGAAGCCATCGACAAGATGCTCGGCGACGGCTCCCTGGGGCCGGCCGGCGCGCGCGTGGTCATCGAAGAATGCCTGCAGGGCGAAGAAGCCAGCTTCATGGTCATGAGCGACGGCCACGAAGTGCTGGTTCTGGCCACCAGCCAGGACCACAAGCGGCTGCTCGACCACGACCAGGGCCCCAATACGGGCGGCATGGGCGCCTATTCACCTGCTCCCATCGTCACGCCGGCCTTGCACAACCGCATCATGCGCGAAGTCATCCACCCCACCTTGCAGGGCATGGCCAAGGACGGCATTCCCTATACCGGCTTTCTGTACGCCGGACTCATGATCGGCGACGGCCCCGACGCCAGCCGCCCGATCAAGGTGCTGGAGTACAACTGCCGCATGGGCGACCCCGAAACCCAGCCCATCATGATGCGCGTCAAAAGCGACCTGACCGAAGTCTTCGAGCACGCCGTCAACGGCACGCTCGAAAAGGCCAGCATCACCTGGGACCGGCGCACCGCCCTGGGCGTCGTGCTGGCCGCCAAGAACTACCCCGGCACGCCGCGCACCGGCGATACCATCACCGGCCTGCCGCAAGGCAATGGCGACTGTTTCGTGTTTCACGCCGGCACTCGCCTGGAAGACGGCGTCATCAAGACTGCGGGGGGCCGGGTCCTGTGCGTGACGGCGCTGGGCGATTCGGTCAAGCGCGCGCAGGCCGCCGCCTACCAGTGCGTGCAGGAAATCCAGTTCGACGGCCGCCAATACCGCGGCGATATCGGCTGGCGCGCCATTTCGCACTCGGAAACCTCGTCCTGACCCGCACTCTTCGGGCGGACATCGCCAACTGAAAGGAATTCGTCACATGGCTGTGCCCATCTCTTCCGCCCGCGACTATTTTCTGGGCCTCCAGGCCCGCATCGTGGCCGCCCTGGAACAGGCCGACGGCACGCCGTTCGAGGCCGACCACTGGCAGCGCGAAGAAGGCGGCGGAGGCCTGTCGCGCCTGCTCGAAGGCGGTCCGCTGTTCGAGCGGGCCGGCGTCTTGTTCAGCCACGTCCAGGGCAAGGCCCTGCCGCCCTCGGCCAGCGCGCACCGCCCCGATCTGGCCGGACGGTCCTGGGAGGCCATGGGGGTGTCCATGGTCCTGCATCCGCGCAACCCCTATGTTCCCACCACGCACATGAACGTGCGCCTGTTCGTCGCCAAGGCTCCCGCGCACGGCGGCGCCGACGACGTATTCTGGTTCGGCGGCGGCCTCGACCTCACCCCCTACTACCCCTTCGAGGAAGACGCCCGGCATTTTCATCAGGCCTGCCACGATGCCCTGGCGCCCTTCGGCCAGGACAAATACCCAGCCTACAAAAAATGGTGCGACGAATACTTTTATCTCAAGCACCGCAACGAGACCCGCGGCATCGGCGGCATTTTCTTCGACGACGTGAACGACGGCGGCTTCGAGCAAAGCTTCGCCATGACGAAATCGGTGGGCGACAGCTTCCTGGACGCCTACATGCCCATCGTCGAAAAGCGCGAACCCATGCCGTACGGCGAACGGCAGCGCGACTTCCAGGCTTACCGCCGGGGCCGCTACGTCGAGTTCAACCTGGTGTTCGACCGCGGCACGCTGTTCGGCCTGCAGTCGGGCGGGCGCACTGAGTCCATCCTGTTGTCCATGCCGCCCATGGCAACCTGGCGCTACAACTGGGCTCCCGCAGCCGACACCCCCGAGGCGGAACTGTCCGCCTTCCTGAAACCCCGGCAATGGCTATAAAGAAAATCGGCCTGCTGGGCGGCAGCTTCGATCCAGTGCACCTGGGCCACACGCGCCTGGCCGAGACCGCCCGCGAGGCCCTGGCGCTGGACGAACTGCAATTGCTGCCGGCGGCCAATCCCTGGCAGCGGCCGGAACTGGCGGCCAGCGCCCAGCACCGCCTGGCCATGCTGGAAATCGCCATTGCAAAAAAACCCCGGCTGGCCATCAACCCGATGGAAATCGAACGCGGCGGCAAAACCTACACTATCGACACGCTCGAACAGCTTCCCGGCAACGCCCGGTATTATTGGATAACCGGCGCCGACCAGATCGCCAATTTCTGTTCCTGGCACCGCTGGGAAGAAATCGCCGCGCGGGTACGGCTGGTCGTCGCCCAGCGCCCCGGCTCCAGCGCCCAGGCGCCGGCACCGCTGCAAGAAGCACTTGCCCGGGAAAACACCCCGTTGATCAGCCTGCCCTTCGAAGCCACGGCCATTTCGGCCACGGACATCCGGCGCCGCCTGGCGCAGGATCTGCCGGTGGACGGCCTGCTCGACGACGCCGTCGCGCAATATATCCGGCGGCACGGGCTGTATAAACCCGCCGCTTCCCAACCGATCAAGGTATAGTTCAGTACATGGATATTACAAAACTGCAACGCCTCGTCCTCGACGCCCTCGAAGACGTCAAGGCGCAAGACATCAAGGTCTTCAACACCAGCCACATCACCAGTCTGTTCGACAGGGTGATCATCGCCAGCGGAACCTCCAACCGGCAAACCCGAGCCCTGGCATCCAGCGTCAGCGACGCCGCGCGCAAGCACAAGATACCCATCATCGCCCACGAAGGCGAAGACACGGGCGAATGGGTGCTGATCGACCTGGGCGATATCGTCGTGCACTGCATGCAGCCCAATATCCGGCAGTACTACAACCTGGAAGAGGTCTGGGGCGACAAGCCGGTTCGCGTCAAGCTGCTGCCGCAATCCACCCAGCCCGTCATCGCCGAAACCTTCGACTTCGACGATGAGGGCGACTGAGCGCACCGCGTCGCTGGGCCGGCCATGAAGCTCATCGTCATCGCCGTCGGGCAGCGCATGCCAGGCTGGGTCGAAGAAGCCTGGCGGGACTACGCCAAGCGCCTGCCCCCCGACTGCGCGCTGGAACTGCGCGAAATCAAACCCGAGCCGCGCACCAGCGGCAAAACCCCCGCCCAGATGATGGCCGCCGAAGCCCGGCGCATCGAAGCGGCGATTCCCGGCCAGGCCCTGGTCGTCGCCCTGGACGAACACGGGCGCGACCTGAGCACCATGGATCTCGCCGGACAATTGCAGGACTGGCGCGCGGGAGGCCAGGATGTGGCCTTCCTGGTGGGCGGCCCGGACGGCCTGGACGCCGCCCTCAAGCGCGGCAGCCACAAGCTGGTCAGGCTGTCCTCGCTCACCCTGCCCCATCCCATGGTGCGGGTAGTATTGGCCGAGCAGTTGTACCGCGCCTGGGCCATCATGACGAACCATCCCTACCATCGCGCGTGAATACGCGCCCGCCGACGAGACCACCAGCCATGACCGCACGCCGCACCAAGATCGTCGCCACGCTGGGCCCCGCCAGCTCCAGCCCCGAAGTCATCGAAAAACTCATCCTCGCGGGGATGGACGTGGCGCGCCTGAACTTCTCGCACGGCAGCGCCGACGACCATCGCGAACGCACCCGGCTCGTACGCGAGATCGCGGCCCGGCATGGCCGGTACGTGGCCGTCATGGGTGATCTCCAGGGTCCGAAAATACGCATTGCGCGGTTTGCCAGCTCGCCCGTCACCCTCGTCGAGGGTCAGTCCTTTACGCTGTCCAACACCCATCCCCTGGACGAGGGGGACGAGACCATCGTGGGCATCGACTACCCCAGCCTGGTCGCCGACTGCCACCCCGGCGACGAGCTCCTGCTCGACGATGGGCGCGTGGTTCTGCGCGTCGAAAAAGCCGATGCCGACACCGTGCGCACTACGGTCGCCGTGGGCGGGCCGCTGTCCGACAACAAGGGCATCAACCGGCGCGGCGGCGGCATTTCGGCCCCCAGCCTCACCGACAAGGACAAGGCCGACATCCACACCATCGCCAAGCTCGAGCTGGATTACGTGGCGGTGTCGTTTCCCCGCTACGGCAGCGATATCATCGAGGCGCGCAAGCTGGTGCGCGCAGCCGGAAGCAACGCTTGGATCATCGCCAAGATCGAACGCGCCGAGGCCGTCGCCGACGACCAGGCCCTGGACGCCCTCATCAAGGCCAGCGACGGCGTCATGGTGGCGCGCGGCGACCTGGGTGTCGAAGTCGGCGACGCCCGCCTCGCCGGCATCCAGAAACGCATCATCCTGCACGCGCGCACCCACAATAAATTCGTCATCACGGCAACGCAAATGATGGAGTCCATGATCAGCAACCCCATCCCGACCCGCGCCGAGGTCTCGGACGTGGCCAACGCGGTCATCGACTACACCGATGCCGTCATGCTCTCGGCCGAAAGCGCCGCGGGCCATTACCCGGTCGAAGCCGTGGCGGCGATGGCCCGCATCTGCCTGGGCGCCGAGCAGGAGCCAGGCACCACGCGCTCGCAGCACCGCGTGGGCGAGACCTTCAGCCGGCGCGACGAAACCATTGCCTTGTCGGCCATGTACGCCGCCAACCATTACCCCGGCATAAAAGCCATCATCGCGCTCACCGAAAGCGGCCATACGCCGCTCATCATGTCGCGCATCCGCTCGGCCGTGCCCATTTACTGCTACACCCGCCACGCCGCGACCCAGCGCCGCGCCGCCATGTTCCGCGGCGTCTACACGGTGCCCTTCGACATCAGCGAGCACAACGTCCTGGACGTGAACCGCGAAGCCATCAGACGGCTCAAGGACAAAGGCCTGCTCGCCAAGGGCGACTCGGTCATCCTCACCAAGGGCGAACACGACAACCAGGCGGGCGGCACCAACGACATGCGGATACTCAAGGTAGACTAGGGCCTGCCGACACTGAGACCCTCGATGATCAACCTTCGGATCCCGCTATATCTGGCCTCCGCCAGCCCGCGCCGCCATGAAATCCTGCTGCAGATGGGCGTTGCGCATACCGTTCTCGACGTGCCCTCCCCGCCCGGCGAGGACGAGCCACGGCTTGCCGGCGAACACCCCGCCGACTACGTACGCCGCACGGCCAGGGAAAAAGCGCTGCGGGCCATTGCATGGGTCGCCCAACAGGCCCTGCCACCACAGCCCATACTTGCAGCGGACACCACGGTATTCCTGGGCGACGACATCCTGGGCAAACCGGCGGATGCCGCCGACGCGCAGCGCATGCTGAAGCGGCTGTCGGGAACGACCCACAATGTGCACACCGCGGTCGTTCTGGCCTGGGATGGGCAGCTTGATGAAAAAGTGTCGATGACCGAGGTGCGCATGAAGCCCTTGTCGGACGCCGAGATCGCCGCCTACTGCGCCACCGGCGAACCCATGGGCAAGGCCGGCGCCTACGGCATCCAGGGCCATGCCGCGCTGTTCATCGAACATATATCGGGCAGCTACAGCGGAGTCATGGGCCTGCCCATTTTCGAGACAGGCCTCCTGCTGCAGCAACTGGCCGTTCAGTACATCGCGCCCGGCCACTGAATCACCGACGAGCGGATCGCCGGGATGGATTCCACTTTCTGGATGAACGCCTCGACGGCCGGCTTTGCACCGCCGGCCCAGAACGATTCGACGGCCATATTCTTCATGCGCAGCAATTCCAGCCCCCAATACAGGTCGGCCATGGTCATGGAGTCGCCCACCACCCAGCCGCCGCCGGAATTCAACATCTGTTCCAGATGGCTGCATCCGGCTTCGGCCTTGTCGTAGGCCGTCTGCATGGCTTCGGGAGTAAACAGCTGCTGGGCCGCCTGCAGTTCTTTGGCGCGTTTGGCGGAATAGCCCCTGACGAGATCCGCGTCGTCGCCAAACTTTTCCAGGTAATGATCGCAACGCTCGACCTTGCTCATGGCAAAGCCCACGCCATTGCTCTTGCGGCGCGATTCGGGGCGATGGTCCTCACCCGGCGGCTTGCCGGCCAGCATCTGGTAATTGGGCATATTGTCGACAAAGTCCACCTCGGCCTCGATGGCCTCCAGCAGGGCCTGCGGCCGCAATGTGGCCTCGGCCGCCGCAACTCCATCCAGATAGACGCAAATGCGCTTCGAATCGACCAGCACACGGCCTGTCTCCCAATCGATCAGGGTGGGCACCACGGCCGGATCGCATCCACCCTGCGTTGCCGAAGTGCTTCCGGTGTGGCCGGCCACCAGGCCGCCGCCAAGCTCAGCGCAACCGATCAAGCGCAGCCTGACATTGGCAGGTAAATAAGTCTGGCCTTCGAAGATATTCAGCACGCACGAACGATATGGAATGCTGTGATGGGCCAGGACGGTTCGCACTTTCTGCGAGCAAATTGAATTGGCCGCATGGAAAAGCTCGAACCGGGGCTCTTTCGAGCCGCCCGCGCCCACGATATCGCCGCCTCCCAGGCTATTGCGCAGCTCCGCAGCAATCTGTTCCAGGCTTTGGGACATATGAAGATCTCCTTCCGTATAGATAGTCCGCAAAAATATAGCACCCTGGCCGGGCGCGCATAAGATGTGGAATCCCGGCACGCGATGCCGGGAAGTAATCAACGGAGCTTGGAGTATCCCCGCTCTCCCGGCGGGTGCCGACGAAAGCAAAGCATGTCGTACGTTCATCGGGGCGGACGACGCAAACCGCGGGCCGTAAAAGACAAAGCCCCTCGCCCAATGACTGGGGAGGGGCTTTGAGGGATAAGAGCCTGACGATGACCTACTTTCACAGACGAATGTCAACTATCATCGGCGCAAAGGCGTTTCACGGTCCTGTTCGGGATGGGAAGGAGTGGG
>NZ_DATMGA010000004.1:0-36555 GCF_035555955.1 Eoetvoesiella sp.
GATATCGTCGGCGTCGAACGAGCAGTCGGACGGGATCGAGCAGGTGAACCAGGCGGTGGCGCAGATGGATGCGGTGGTGCAGCAGAATGCGGCGCTGGTGCAGGAGGCGGCGGCTGCGGCGGGTTCTTTGCAGGAGCAGGCTACGCGCCTGACCGAGGCGGTGGCGGTGTTCAAGATCAACGCCAGCGAAATCATCGACGTCGCCGCGCAGTCCCTGAAGGCGCCCGAGCCCACCATCGGCGAACTCCAGGCCGTAACGGCCTAGAAAGCCCCGGCGGGAGCTTTTTCAGCTTCCGCTTGCAAGCGCCTGCGTCAGGCGGCTCATGGCGGCGTAGCCCGAATCGAACAGCTCGCTCAGGAACGGCGAGGTCTGGGGCAGGATCACCATCAGCAGGATCAGTCCGGTGGTCAGGGTAATGGGAAAGCCCACGGCAAACACCGAAAGCTGCTGCGCCGTGCGGTTCAGGATACCCAGGGCCAGATTGATGGTCAGCAGGATGATGATCAGCGGCAGGGCCAGCAGCATGCCGCTGACCAGCACTTGCGAGCTCCATTCGAACAGCACGCTGAAGCCGTCGGTATTCATGGCGTGGACGCTGATGGGCAGAATCTCGAAAGTTCGCAGCACGCCGGCCAGCACCAGCAGGTGCCCGTTCAACACCAGAAACAGCAGGCTGGCCATGACGTTCATGAGGCGGGCCAGCACCGCCGTGTTGGCCCCCGTGGCCGGGTCGAAGAACGAGGCAAAGGAAAGGCCCATCTGCAGTCCGATGAATTCGCCCGCCGTCTGCACGGCGGCGAACACGATACGCATGGTCAGGCCCAGGGCGATGCCTATCAGGACCTGTTGCGCCGAGATCCACAAGCCTTCATACGAGCCCGGGGGAACTTGCGGCAAAGGGCCAAGGCTGGGTGCGATGGCTATGGTGACCAGCGCCGAGAAACCGATCTTGACCCGCAGCGGGACGGAAGAATCGCTGAGCACGGGCGCCGTTCCCACCAGGGAAAGAATGCGGAAGAACGGCCATAGGAATGCCGTGATCCAGCCATACAGTTGGTCAAGCTGAAACGAAACCATGAGTCGGTGTGCGCCTGGCGGCGCCTCAGGAAACCATGCCCGGAATCTGCGAGAACAGCAGGGTCATGTAGTCGACCATGGTGCTGATCAGCCATGGGCCCAGCAGAACCAGGGCGGCGCCCACGGCCAGCAGCTTCGGAATGAAGGACAGGGTCATTTCATTGATCTGCGTCGCGGCCTGGAAAATGCTGATGAACAAACCGACGGCCAATGTCACGAGGAGAATGGGGCCGGCCATGATCAGCGCCACTTTCATGGCGAGATAGGTCATGGACATGACGGTTTCGGAATTCATCGCGGCGCCTTATTGATAAAAACTTCGAGCCAGCGAACCCAGCAGCAGGTGCCAGCCGTCGGCCAGCACGAACAGCATGAGCTTGAACGGCAGGGATATGGTTACGGGCGGCACCATCATCATCCCAAGCGCCATCAGGACGCTGGCGATCACCAGGTCGATGATGAGGAAAGGAATGAAAATGGTGAAGCCGATCTGGAACGCGGTCTTGAGTTCACTGGTGACGAAAGCCGGCACCAGCACGCGTAGCGGCACTTCGTCGGGGCTTTGCAGTTCGCCGACGTTGGCCATGTTGGCGAACAGCGACAGGTCGGCCTGCCGCGTCTGGTGCAGCATGAAGGTATGCAGCGGTTTTATGCCGCGGTCCAGGGCCGTTTCGAACGAAATCGTGCCGGCGCTCAGGGGCTGGTAGGCCTGGCTGTATACCTGGTCGAACACCGGCGACATGGTGAACAAGGTCAGAAACAAGGCCAGCCCGATCAAGACCGAATTGGGCGGCGAGGCGCCGGTGCCCATGGCGTTGCGCAGCAGGCCCAGCACGATGATGATCCGGGTGAAGCCGGTCATCATGAGCAGGATGGCCGGCAGGAACGACATCGCGGTCAGCAGCAGCAGTGTCTGGATGCTTAGCGAATAGGTCTGGCTGCCGTTGGGGCCGGCCGTGGCGGTAATGGCCGGCAGGGCTGCCTGGGCCAGGCTGGCGCAGGGGTAGCACCAGCCCAGCAGGGCCAGGCCCGCCAGCAGCGCCATGATTTTCGGCGGCAGACGCAGGCTGGCGCGGCGGGCAATGAATGATGCGGTCATGATGAGAGCGGGCGCGGCCTAGCCGCCGCGCCGCGAGGCTACCCGCGCAAGCAGGCCGGAGAATGAGGGCTGGGGGGAGGTTTGGGGAATCGGCGCTTCGTCGGCTGAAGCGGAACGGGGCATGGTGTGCAGCAGGGAAACCTGGTTGCCCGTGACGCCCACGACCAGGCGGGCGTCTTCGACTTCGACAATGGAAACATAGGCGCGCGCTCCCAGGCTTTGCGTGCCAAGCAGACGAATGTTGCGGCCTTGATTGGCACGCAGCCAGCCGGACCGGCGCGCGGCCCAGGCTCCCGCCAGGATAATCGCCACGACCAGGAACAGGCTGGCGACAAGGCGCAGGGTGTCGGCTTGAGTCATGGCGCTGTCTAGCGTCGGCTGTTGAGGCGGCTGAGCCGGTCGGAGGGGGTGATGATGTCGGTCAGGCGAATGCCGTACTTGTCATCCACCACCACGACTTCGCCCTGCGCGATCAGGTAGCCGTTAACGAAGATATCCATGGGCTCGCCGGCCAGGCCGTCCAGTTCCACCACCGAGCCCTGGCCCAGTTGCAGAATATTTTTGATGGTCAGCCTGGTGCGGCCCAGCTCCACCGACAACTGCACGGGGATGTCCATGATCAGGTCGATGTCGCTGTCGCCGTCGGCCGCGCTGTCCACCAGGGGCTGGAACACCTGTTGGGCCGCGCTGGGGGGCGAATCGGGCGCGGGCGCCGTGGCGGCGGTCTGCTCGGCCAGGGCGCTGGCCCAGTCGTCCACATCCTGCTGCAAGCCGTCGGCCTGAGTGGTTTGCTTGGTTTGCGCCGATTGCTCGGACAGCGCAGCGGCCCAATCCGCGTCCGTGGTTTCCGGCGTGCTGCTGTCTTTGTCGGGGTCTTGGGTGGGATCAGTCATGTTGAGTCGCTTTGGTTGGTTCGGTTTCGTTATTCGCCAGCATTCTTTTCACGCGCAGCGCGTACCGTCCGTTGAAGGTGCCGTAGGAGCACTCCATGACGGGCACTTCTCCGACCCGGGCGGTAATGAGGGGCGAAATCTCGATGGGGAGTACGTCGTTGACCTGCATCTGGAGCAGGTCGGCAATGGTGGAGGAAATGGTTGCGAATTCGGCGACGAGCTCGACGTTGGCGCTGCGCACCTGGCGCGACAATTGATGCATCCAGCGCTGGTCGACCGCTTCCATGGTGTTTTCCTGCAGCGGGCGCGTAAGCAGGTCGCGCACGGGCTCGATCATGGAATAGGGCAGGCAGATGTTCAGATTGCCGCCCGAGGCGCCCAGTTCTATGTTGAACGAGGACACGACGACGATTTCGTTGCCGCTGGTGATGCTGGCGAACTTGGTGTGCATTTCGGAGCGCACATATTCGAACTCGACCGGGTACACGCTTTGCCATGCCGTGCCGTAGCTTTCCAGCGTAAGGTTGAGCAGGCGTCGGATGATGCGCTGCTCGGTGATGGTGAAGTCGCGCCCTTCCACGCGGGTGCTGTAGCGCCCGTGTCCGCCGAACAGGCTGTCGATGACCAGAAAGACCAGATTGGGGTCGAAGGTGAACAGCGAGACGCCGCGCAGCGGCTTCATGCTGACCATGTTCAGGTTGCTGGGCACGGGCAGGTTGCGCTCGAACTCCGAGTACTTCATGACCTTGATGGCCGAGACGGTGATGTCGGCGTTGCGGCGCATGAAGCTCAGCAATGTGGAGCGCAGCCGCCGCGCGAACCGCTCGTTGATGAGCTCGAGCGTCTGCATGCGATGGCGCACGACACGGTCGGGCGAACTCAGGTCGTAGGGGCGCACCCCATGCTGGTCGGGCGCTTCGGCGGCCTTGTCGTCGCTTTCGCCCGTTACGCCCGCCAGCAGCGCATCGACTTCATCCTGCGAGAGAAAGGTTGAATACGACATTTATTGGATCACAAAGGCGGTGAACAGCACGCTGGAAATGGATGGCGCGGTCAGCCTGGCATCGTACGGGGCCTGCAGCGCGTTGATCAGGTTCTGGGTAAGCTGGGCCCGGCCTTCGGGCGTCTGCAAGGCGGTCGAATTGAATTTGGCCAGTTCGGCCAGCACGCGGCTGCGCACTTCCGGCATATAGGTCTGGAGCTGCTGGCTGGATTCGTCGTTCAGCACGCGCAGGCTGATCTCCGTATACAGGATACGGCTGGATTGCGGCTCGTTCAAGGTAACGGTAAACGGCTCCAGCGGCAGGAAAATGGGTTTGGGGACGGGCGCGGGCTTTTCGGGGACCTGCGCGGTCTGGGCGCTTGCGAACAAGGGGCCGCCGAATTGCTTCAGCAAGATAAAGGTGCCCGCGATGCTGATGCCGATGACCAGGACGGCGAGCAACAATATTTTCAGGAATTTCGAGGACTTTTTAGGTGCTGTTGTAGCCATGGTTTCTGCGGAATCGGTTCGGTCGTTTCAGGTGCGGATAAGGGATGGAAGGCGTGATCAGGCGAAGGTATCGACAATGGCGTCGGGGTTCCGGAGCACGCGCGCGCCGGCGCGCGCGGCAGTGCTTTCGATGGCTGGCTCGCCGGCCCCGACAGCCGTGACGGCATGCTGCCTGCCGCCGGACTGAAACGATTGTTCGAATGGGGTTTGCTGCTGGCCTTGATCGTTGACGCTGGTCTGGCCCAGCGAAATGCCCGCCTGGGCCAGTTGCTGCTGCAATTGAGGCAGGGCGTTTTCAACGGCGTGGCGTACCGAGGCGTGCGCGGAAACGAATACCGCCTGGGCCACGTTGTCGTTGATGTTGATGGTGATGCGCAGCGGCCCGAGGTCGGGAGGGTCGAGGCGCAATTCGGCGGTTTGCGTCTGGTTGTGCGCGGTTTGGGCCAGAGTGACCACCTGGCGGCCGAAATCGGCGGGCCACTGGGGCTGTTGCAGAGGGGTGGAGATGGACAGACTGCCCGAGGACGCCGCCGCTCCGGTGGTTTGGATATGCACGGCGGCCTGGGCGGCGGTGCCTGCAGCGGCCAGGCCCGTCATGTCGCCTGTTGCGGCAACGGTTGTCGTGGCGGCAGGCGTATTGGTGCTTTGCGGCTGCGGTGCCGCGCTGCGTTGCGGTGTTGTGGCGGCGGCGCCTGCCTGGGCGGCGGCCATCGCCGAGGCGGCAGCCGCAGCCTGCGCGCGCTCGGATTGGGTCATGCCGCGCGCCGCGGGCGCGTTCGTGCCCGGCGTGGCTTTGCCGTCGGAGGTATTGGCGCCGCCGCTCGCCGGCTTGCCGTCGGGCTTGGCTTCGGGCTTGACATTGCTCAGGGCGGCCAGGGCGGAGCGCGCGGCATCCGTTACGGCATTGCCGGCGGCGGGCGACGATGCGTCCTTGGCGCTTGCGGCCATCGGGTCTTGTGCGTCGGTGGCGATATCGGTGCCCTTGCTGACGCCGCTGCCTGTTGCGGCGCCGGCTTCCAAAGCGGCCTGTGTCGTTGGGGCTTTGTCTGTGGCGGGCAGGAGCGTTGCACGATCCGTGCCGGGAGCCGCGGCAGTCGAGGCCTTGTCCGCCTTGGGCATGGCATGGGCGGCCAGGTTGAGCGCGATTTGCGGCAAAGAAAGACCTTGATCGCCGGCAAGCGTGGCCAGCTCGGCATCATCCGCGGCTTCCTTGCCTTTTTTTTCCGTGTCGTCGCTGCGATCCGTCTTGGGAGATGCGTGGCCGGTGTCGGACGCCGTGCCTTGGGCCTGTTGCCCTTGCTGCCCTTGTTGCTGTCCTTGCGCGGCATGCTGGCGGCCCAGTATCTGGGAAAAGCTGGCCGCACCTGTTTCGTTGTCGCTGGGCGACGTTCCTGTGCGGGCGGCGGAGGCCGGCGCTACAGGGTTGGGAAGCGCAGCGGCTATTGTCGGTGTGTTCATGCCAGATCCCAAGAATTAGTGTGTATTGCCCATGCGGCGAAAAAGAATGGCGGAAATTTCGTCGTTGCTGCGTTGTTCGTTGCGGTTGTCCAGAACCGCCTGCTGCCGTTTCTGCCTGGCTTGCAGGGTTTCGAACGAGCTGAGCCGGCGCTTTTCCGCATACCACTGCTTTTTGCCGTTTTCGATTTTCAGGTCGATTTGCGCCACAACCCTATTTTGCTGCGAAATGGCCTCGTCCAAAGTGGCGATAAACTGCCTAAAATTGTGATAGTTCGAGGCCGACATGCCGTCCAGCGTGGCTTTTTGCAGACGGTCGGCGTAATCCTGGCGGTAAACATGCAGGGTCGAAAGCTGTTCTTTGGCGCTATGCCGCTCGGTTGTCAGCAGTTGCAGCTTTTTAGCTGCCTCATCCGCGTCGTTCCGGGCAAGATCGATCAGGGTGTCCAACGGGTTCGGTTTAGCCATGGGCGGCCTCGGCTTCGGGTTGGCCATGGCCCAGCACGGCGGCCAGCTCGTTGGTGGCGCGGGTGAAATCCACGCGGCTTTCTATGGCCTGCTGCAAAAAGGCTTCCAGCCAGGGGTATTTTTCGATGGCTTCGTCGATTTTCGGGTCGTTGCCCTTGGTGTAGGCGCCCACGGCGATCAGGTCGCGGTTGCGCTGATAGCGCGACACCATCTTCTTGAATTGGTGCACCATGCTGAATTGCTCTTTCGGAACAATGGCCGACATGACGCGCGAAATCGAGGCCTCGATGTCGATGGCCGGATAATGCCCCGATTCGGCCAGGCTGCGCGACAGCACGATATGCCCGTCCAGGATGGCGCGGGCCGAATCGGCGATGGGATCCTGCTGGTCGTCGCCCTCGGTCAGAACCGTATAGAACGCGGTGATCGAGCCGGCGGGCTTGCCGTTGACCGGCGCGCCGTTGCCCGCGCGTTCGACCAGGGCCGGCAGCTTGGCGAAGACTGAGGGCGGGTAGCCCTTGGTGGCGGGCGGCTCGCCGATGGCCAGCGCGATTTCGCGTTGCGCCATGGCGTACCGGGTCAGCGAATCCATGATCAGCAGCACGTTCTTGCCCTGGTCGCGAAAGTGCTCGGCCAGGCGTGTGGCGTAGACGGCCGCCTGCAGACGCAGCAAGGGCGAGACGTCGGCGGGGGCGGCCACCACCACGGAACGCTTCAGGCCTTCGGCCCCCAGGTTGTGCTCGATGAATTCCTTGACTTCGCGGCCGCGTTCGCCAATAAGGCCCACCACGATGACGTCGGCCGCCGTGTAGCGCGCCATCATGCCCAGCAGCACGCTCTTGCCCACGCCCGATCCGGCGAACAGGCCCATGCGCTGCCCGCGCCCCACGGTAAGCAGGCCGTTGATGGCGCGCACCCCCACATCCAGCACGGAGTCGATGGGCGCGCGGGCCAGGGGGTTGATGGTCTCGGCGCCAAGCGGCGCCTGGGCCACATTGCGCAGCGGACCCAGTTCGTCCAGCGGCCGGCCGGCGCCGTCCAGCACCCGCCCCAGCAGCGCGTCGCCGACCGGCAGGTGGCGGCTTTTGATGGCGATGGGGTTTTCCGCGACATCGTACAACGGTACATCGATGGTGTGGCGCAGGCCCGCCTCGACGGGGACGACTCGCGCTCCGGGAGGCAGGCCGGAAATATCGCTTTGCGGCATCAGGTACAGCGTGTGGCCGTTGAATCCGACGACTTCGGCGTCCGCCCAGTAGTTCTGGCTGGGCGAAATCTCGATCCGGCATGCGGCGCCCACGGCCAGGCGCAGTCCGGTGGCTTCCAGAACCAGCCCGGTGGCCCGGGTTATGCGTCCGGTGGCGTGCCAGGATTCGGTGCTGGCAACCCGCCGCGAGCCTATGTTCAGCTGGGCTTGCCAGCGCTGCGCGGCGTCGGCCAGCCGGGTGCCGGCGGCGCTCATGGCTGGCTATCCCAAGCGCGGGGCAGGCCCAGCGTGGACGTGATGCGCTGCCAGCGTGTTTGCAGCGTGGCATCGATATTGCCCAGGGCGGTTTCCGCAATGCAGCCGCCGCGCGCCAGGGTCTCGTCGGCCACCAGGCGCCATTTTCCGGCGATGGGATCCTCAGCCAGGTGTTCGCGCACCAGTTGCAGGTCGTCCGGATGCACACGCAGGCGCAACAGGCTTTCCGAATTGCTTTCCATGTGCAGGATGTCGCGCACGGTATCCAGGATTTTTTCCGGATGCGCGTCGAGCGTGCTGCGGATCACCTGCCCGGCGATATTGATGGCCAGGTTGATCAAGGCCTGGCCGACTTCGTTTTCCATCGACAGAATGGACTCGGCGCAGGAGCGCGCCAGGGTGTTCAGTTGTTCGGCTTCCTTCCTGGCCAGATCCCAGCCTTCTTCGTGGCCGGCCTGGAATCCGGCCTTGCGGCCTTCCTCGCGGCCCATGGCATCGCCCGCGGCTTTTCCGGCGGCCAGGCCTTCCTTGTGACCCGCCGCATAGCCGGCCTTGTGGCCTTCTTCCTGGGCCTTGGCGCGAATCTCCCGCCCCAGTTGTTCCAGTTGGGTGATGACGTCGTCGGGCAGCGTGTTCTTGCGCGCCGCCTCGGCTTCGCGGGCGCGCTGCGCCTCGAAGTCGGACATCTCCCAGCGCCGCCAGCCTGTGCCGGCATACGGCTGCGGGTCGTAGGCGTGGCGGTCAGACATACTCGTCGTTTCCTAGGCTGCCCAATGTGAACTGCCCGGTTTCGGCCAGTCGGCGCGCTATCTGCAGAATCTTCTTCTGCTCTTCCTCGACGCGCGACATGCGCACCGGGCCCTGGGCCTCGATGTCCTCGCGCAGCATCTCGGCGGCGCGGTTGGACATGTTCTTGAGGAACTTCTCGCGCAGCTCTTCGGGCGAACCCTTCAGCGCTATCATCAGGGAGTCGGTATCGGTTTCCTTGAGGATGAGCTGGATGGCGAAGTCTTCGATCTCGACCAGGTTCTCGAAGACGAACATTTCGTCGACGATGCGCTGGGCCAGGTCGGAGTCCAGTTCGCGCAGGCTGGCGATGACGGCTTCCTCGTCGCTGGAATTCATGAAGTTCAGCAGTTCGGCCGCGGTGCGCACGCCGCCCATCTTGCTGCGCTTGGCGCCCTGGCCCGAAAGCATGTCGTTGAGCACGTCGGTCAGTTCGTGCAGCGCTGCGGGCTGCACGCCGCCGAACGTGGCGATGCGCAGCATGACGTCGTTGCGCAGGCGCTCGTTCAGCAGCGCCAGCACGCCCGATGCCCGGTCGCGTTCCAGGTGCACCAGGATGGTGGCAATGATTTGAGGGTGTTCGTCGGCGATCAGTTCGGCCACGCTGTTGGGATCCAGCCAGTTCAGCGCGTCGATGCCGTTGGCGCCGTCGCCGGCTTCCAGGATGTCTTCGATGAGGCCGGCGGCGCGGTCGTTGCCCAGGGCCTTGTTCAGGACGGCGCGTATGTATTCGTCCGACCCGACCGTAACCGCCATGAACTGGTCGGCTTCCTGGCGGAAGACTTCGAGGACGTTGTCCACGTCCTGGCGCGTGATCTGCTTGAGGTTGGCCATGGCCGCGCCCACTTGCTGGACTTCCACGGCGGACAGGTACTTGAATACTTCGGCGGCGGCGTCTTCGCCCAGCGACATCATCAGGATGGCGCAGCTTTCGATGTTGGGGGTCTTACTTGCCATGTTTTTCCATCCAGGAGCGCAGTACCATCGCTACGGCGCGTGGATCTTTTTCTGCAAGGTCGCGGGCGACGCTCAGGTTGTCTTCGTATCGGCTGATTTCCGAGGCGCGCTTAGCGGCGGCGGCGGCCGCAGCGGCCGCGGCGGCTTCGGCGTCCCTGAGGCCGGCCGTGGCCGCCAGCTTGGCGGCGCTGGCCTGGCTGACGCTGCGCATCAACGGCTTGACGATCTTGATCCACACAATATACAGGGCAATGATGATGAACAGGTATTGCGCTAATTGCATGGCGATGGCCTGGTACTCGGGGTCTTTCCACACAGGGGGGTTGACCGCCGAATTGTCGCTGAACGGGCTGTTGACGACCGTTACCGTGTCTCCGCGCTCGGCGGAATAACCCATGGCGTCCTTGACCAGGCCCTGGAGCTTGGCCAGTTCTTCCTCGGGCAGCGGCACGAACTTGCCGTCGCCGCTGGGCATGTAGTTCACCACCACGGCAACCGACAGGCGGCGCAGCTTGCCCATGGGGTCCTTGACATGATTGATGGTGCGGTCGACTTCGTAATTGATGGTGGCGTTATGCTGGCTGCTGGTTGGCCCCGTGTTCTGCGTTGCGCCGGCATTGCCCGAGCTTTGCGTCGTTTGGGCGGGAGGCGTTGCCGCCGGCGCTTGCCGGGTGTTGGCGGCGCCGGGCCTGCCGGCGGTGCGCGCGGGCGCGGTGACGATGGGGGCCGTGGCGTTGGCCGGCGGCTGGTTCGTCAGGGCTCCCGGAATGCCTTCCGGCGGCTGGGTGCGCGATTGCTCGGACGAGCTGGTCTGTTCGCTGCGCACGGCGGCCTCGCCGGGCTTCTGATTGGGGCGATAGGTTTCCGAGGTTTGCTCGCGCTGCGAGAAATCGACGTCGGCGCTGGCCTGGGCGCGGACATTGCCCGGCCCCACCAGGGGCGTAAGCAGAGTCAGGATGCGCTGCACGGTGCGCTGTTCGACGTCGTTGATATAGCTGCGCTGCGTGCCGTCCACACCGGCTTCGCCCGAGGGCGAAGTAAGCAGGCGGCCGTTCTGGTCGATGATAGACACATTGTCGGCAGACAGGTTGGGCACGCTGGAAGAGACCAGCCAGGTAATGGCCGAAACCTGCCCTGCGCTGAGCGTGCGGCCTCCCTGCAGGGTAAGCAGCACCGAGGCGGTCGGGGCCTGGCGGTCCCGCACGAAAAGGGATTCGCGCGGAATGGCCAGGTGGACGCGGGCCGACTTGACGGCGTGCACGGCTTGAATCGTGCTGGCCAGTTCGCCTTCGAGCGCGCGCTGGTAGGTAACCTGTTCGGTGAACTGGCTGGCGCCGAAGCGGGTGTTGTCCATCAGTTCGAAGCCGACTCCGCTGCCGCGCGGCAGGCCCTGGCCGGCCAGTTGCAGGCGCACTTCGTGGACGCGATCCTTGGGAACCAGGATGGCCGAGCCCGATTCCGAAAGCTTGTAGGGCACGTTCATCTGGGTAAGCGCCGCCACGATGGTGCCGCCGTCGCGATCTTCGAGATTCGAAAACAGCACCCCGTAGTCCGGTGAACGGCTCCAGAGCGCCAGCACGATGACGATGGCTGCCAGCGCCGCGCCGGCGCCGATAAGCACAGGCTTGGGCAGGCTGCTTAGTTTGGATAGCGCGGGAAAGCGGGCCAGTAACGCTTCCTGCTGGCTCATTGACGGCCTCTTGCAGCGCTGGGGCGGGATTGAAGCGACGGCCGGAGGCGGTTGGTGAACAGGTTATGCATGCGACAGGGTAGGGTGACGGTATTTTTGTAGTTTGGATTATTGCGTGAATGGCGGAGGCGACAAGGGTTGAAAAGCGATGTTTTTGGGGCTCTGTTATCGGGAATGGATAATCGCGGGCCGGTTCGCTGGTGGCGGGGAGGGATGGCCGCAGGCCCGGCGATGATGGAAGCTTCAAGTATCCGGAGCCGGGCGACTCCTTGACAAGGGGTGACAGGCCCTAATGCCCGAACAAGCCGGCTTTTTGGCGTTTGATGGCCTGCTTGCGTGCATGCCATATTGGCTACAGTACGATCTGACCGGAAACGAGAACAATGGCTATTTCACATCTATCCAGCATTGAAAACGTGCTCGCGCAAATGCGGGCTGTGGCTCAGGCGGCCTCGTCGCCGTCGCTGCGCGTCGACGAGGCGCCGTCCTCGCAGGGCGGGTTCGCCGCCGAGCTGCAGCGTTCCCTGCAGCGCGTCTCCGCCACCCAGAACGCCGCCACGAACCAGGCCAAGGCGTTTGAGCTTGGCGCGCCGGGCGTCGCCCTGAACGACGTCATGATCGACATGCAAAAGGCGAACATCGCCTTCCAGGCCACCGTGCAGGTGCGCAACCGCCTTGTGGCGGCCTATCAGGAAATCGCCAGCATGCCGGTTTAGGGCTTTGCCGGCGCCTTTGCCGGTTGACCCGCTTCCAGCTTGTACAGCCAGGCCAGCAATTCCGCGATGGCAACGTACAGCTGCGGCGGAATGTGCTGGTCCAGATCCACCTGCATGAGCAGCCCGACAAGCTCGGGGGATTCGTGCACATACAAGCCGTTTTCCCTGGCTGTCCGGATAATGGTTTCGGCCAGCGACCCGTATCCCTTGGCCACTACTCGCGGCGCCGCATCGCTCTTGTCGTAGGCGATGGCGACGGCGCTGGGGCGCCCGGCATTGGCGTTTTGCGTGGCGCTCATGATGGAGTTCCCACCGGCTGTTGCGTGGCCTCCCCGCCGGCGTCGCCGCCGTCCGGCGCGCTGGCGTGGATGGACAGGGAATTGACGAGCAGTCCCGAGGCCAGCAATTGGGATTTCAGCGCATCCTGGCTTTCCCCCAGCATGCCCGCGGAATCGGGCGCGACCAGTTGCATGACCAGTTGCTGGCCGCTTAGATGGATACGCGCCTGCACTTCGCCCAGGTTGGGCAGGTTCAGGGTAAGACGGGTCGCCCATTGATCGAGCGCATCCCCGCTTTCCTGTCCGGCGGTGTGGCCGTCGCGCTGTATTTCCCATTGCATGGGCGCGTTTGGCCAGGCTTCGCCGCGCCAGGCTATGGTTTGGTTGGCCAGGACTTCCAACTGCTGCCGTACCAGCAGGTGCGTATCGGGATGCAGCCCGGCCAGCGCGCTGCTTTGAGCTTGGGCTTGAGCGGGGGCGTTCTGGGCGCTCGAAGTGTTCGAGTTGTTCGAGGCGTTCTGGCTTTGTGCGGCGGCTTCGGCAGGGGCGCGGGACGCGGCGCCGCCCGAATCCGCTGTTGGCGCAGGTGCCGTCGCGGGGCTGGATGCCGTGCTGTGCTGGCCAAGATGGGCCTGCGGCTCTTGATGCAGGCTGGCCATGTCCTGCCTGCCGAAAGCGGCATTGGCCAGGTGCGATTCGTAGAACAGGCCGCTGCCTTGCAGGGCCTGCGTGAGCGCCTGGGTGAATTGGGCGGCTGAGAAGAGCGCGCGCGCGCCGCCCGCGGATGCAGAAGCACCTGCGGGAACCATGCCCGAAGCGTCCGCAGCACCGCTTCGCTGCGCCGGCTGGCCCGCCGCGGAGGCGCGTCCGGCTTCACCGGAAACGGGAGCCGACCCCGCCCGATTCGCAGCCGTGGCCGAGCTGGCCTGGTTGTTTGCGCCGCCTGCCGGGTTAGCCGGGTTGCCGGCCGCGCCTTGTGCCGCACGGCCCGCCGCGCCGGCCTGTTCTTGTCCGGGCTGGGGCGCGGCGCCGAGCAGGGGCGATTTGCCGGCCAGGGCGGGCGCCTTGTCGGGATAGCTCATGAGCAAGGCCAGTATGGCCTTGGCGGCGGTTCCCAATGTCGTGGGCGCCGACGGCGTGGAGGAGGTGGCGGGTTGATTGCGTGAGGCAAGCAGCTCCTGCTGCGCGTCGAGCTTGGTCTTGTCGACCGTCTGGCGCAACTGCCTTTCGGTTTGTTCCAATGTCTTGTCGACGCCGCTGCGGGAATCGCGCAGCGTATTGTTTTGTGCCGGGTCGGAGCTTAGCGGCTGCCCAGGCTGGCTGACGGCATCCGGCCTGGCGCCGGAGGCAAGATTGGTCTGCTGCGCCAGGGTCGTGCCAAGCACGGCGTCCAGCCGCTGTACCAGCAGGGTCCCCAGGGCGGAGGGGCCGCTGATGCTCATCGCTCAGTTCGGGCGGGAGCGCAGTAGGTTTCCAGAACGGCCTGGTGGCGCCTCATGTTGCCAAGCAGGGCGCCGAGGCGGGCCAGTTCGGGCGTGGCAAGATCGCGGATGCGGGCGTCGTCGTCCAGGATTTTGGTGAGCAGGGATTTGCGGGCGTCCCTGTCGCTTTGATCCAGCGGAGCGAGCGTTCGCAATTGCTCGACCGCATCGTGGTAAAGCTTGCCCAGTGCGATAACGCCATCCCAGTCGCAGGACTGGGCATGCTGCAGCATTTTCCCGGACAGGTCGGCGATGATTTCGTATTGAAGCAGGATGGAAGCGGAAGAGGTCGTCATAAGGTTGTTGCCGCGCTGTGGCTGCCCGGCCAGGCCGGGTGGATGTATAACTGTACCGGCGTTGCGGCCGGGGCTGGGCATGCGTTGCCGGTTGTCAGAGCGACGACGCTTCGGAGCGGCTTGGGTCCACGGATGTCCGCCACGCATCGCCGATTTCGGTCAGGAGACGATCGGCCAGGTTCAGCTTGGCGAGATCGGCATTAAGGTTGGCCAGCAGCAGATTGCGGATGACCAGTTCGTAGGTCGCGGTCAGGTTGATGGCCAATTCGCCGCCCGCCTCCATGTCGATGCTGGCTTTCAGGCCAGAGTCGACGATGTCGATGGCTTTCGAGATCGCCATGCCGCGGCCTTCGGTATTGCCGTTTTCCATATAGAGCCGGGCCTTGGCAATGGCCGCCTGGGCGCCGTCGAACAGCAAGGTGATGAGCTGTTCGGGGCTGGCGCTGAACACCTTGGTTTCCAGGCCTATGCTGGCATAGGCCTGGGCCGAACGCGACCGGCGCGCGCCTTGGGGTAGGGAGTAGGTCATTTGCTGCTGCTGTTATTGGCCAGCGCCGCCAACTGGGTAGTCAGATAGCTGCTGATGTTGTTCATTTGGGCGACAGTGCTGTCCAGGGCGGTGAACTGGGCCGTGTACATCGCCATTTTGGTGTCGATACGGTCGGATGTGGCGTTGTACTGCTTTTGCAGGTCGTTGATGGTGTCGTTGGCGCCGTCGGTTGCCGCGGCAATGTAGCCGTTGGTACTGAGGTAGCTGTCTGCCACCGTGGCCAGCTTCGACGCCACGCTGTTGTCGCCCGTGAACAAACCTTGAACATCGGGAAGGTGATCTTTCAGGGCCGCCGCGAGCTTGTCGCTATCGACGCTGAGCACGCCTGTGGTCGGGTTCGAAGTAATGCCTAGTTGGGACAGCGTGCGCACCGAGCCCGAGGGCAGTGCGACATTCAGGACGTCGCGGAACTGGGTTTGCACGCGTCGCGCCAGCGAATCGCCCGTCAGGGCGCTGCTTTTTTGCGTATCGACATCGTAGGATGTGAGCGACTTGATGGTGCTTTGCAGGTTGTTGTAGGCTGTGACGAAGGCATTGATGGCCTTGGTGGCGGCCGAGTCATCGCGCGAAACCGTCAATGTGTTGGTGGTCCCTGCGTCGGCCTGGGTCAGCGAAAGCGTAATGCCGTCGATGGCGTCGTCGATCGTGTTGCTTTGAGCCGTGATCTCGATGCCGTTGATCTTGATGGAGGCGTTGGTGGCCGCCGTTTCGGCAATATTGGCACTGGGGTTGGCCTGATCGAAGCCGATGATGTCGTTCAAGGTGTCGTTGCCGGCAACCGAGATGGACTTGACGGCGGCGTCGGTGCCGGTTTCCGAGCTGCTCAGGAGCAGGCGGTACGGGGTTCCGGAGCCATCGTTGACAATGGTGGCCTGCACACCCAGGGAAGAATCGGCATTGATGGCGCTGACCAGGCCGTCGAGTGAAGTGCTCTTGCCGGTCAGGTCCAGGGTTTTTTCGGTGCCGTCGCCCAGCGTAATGGTGATGACGCCGCCGGTGCCGTTGGCATCGGTGCGGCTGGCCTGTCCGTTGGTGACCAGGGTCTGGCTCGTAGCCAGGGCTTCGACGGTGATGGAGTATTTGCCCGCAATGGCGCTGGTCGACGCGGTGGCGGTCAGGCCGCTGCCGCTGACGCTGGTTTTTAGCGCCCCGAAGGTTTCAGCATCCGTCAGGGCTTCACCCGCGGTTTGCAGGGCGGCAATGCCGCTTTTTATCTGGCCATAGGCCGAAAGGCGGTTTTGCGCCGTTACCTGTTGGGCCTGGATCGCCACCAGCGCGTTGTTCTCGTTGTTGCGCAAATTGGTGAGAAGATCGTCCAGAGGCAGGCCAGAACCTACGCCGATTGAAGAAACGCTTGCCATATTAAATAAATCTCCCGATGACTGCATTGTCGCGTAATCGATATGGGTTCAATGCGTGCGACAACCATGCTAAACCCAGTTATTTTGTTCATTTGCCGTGCCGCCGAGGTGCTCAGGACGGCTTCCGGACTGTTCGGCTCCCCGGGTTTTACGCCTGGGTGCTTATGGCTTTTCCCTGCAATTGCACGATCATCTTGGCCACCCGGATGACGGCATCGCTGGGCACGGTGCGCAGCACTTCGCCCGTTGCGTTGTCGACGATGGACACCACCACGCGCTGCGCTTCCGGGTCGAGGTTGAAACGCATGCCCGTCGACCAGGCCTGCATGCTGTTGTTCAATTCTTCCAGGGCCTTGTCCAGCGGCAATTGGATGCTGTCCGACGAGGATTGCTGTTGCTTGTCTTGGGATATTCGAGCATCCAGCGTTTCGCCCGCCGCCGTGACCTGCTGCGCCGGTTCGGGGAATATGACGGGTCTTTCGATATCCGCCGGCAACGGGTTGATCGGAACGGATGCGGCGGATGCAATCGGGTTGACCATTGAAATCCCTCCTGTGGGTCCGGTATCCAACTATTACTTTCAGCGCCTTAACGGTACTTTTGCGTGAAACTTTAGGGGGGCGGACGTTTCAATCAGGCGAATAACCGACGAATTTCGGGACAGCTTCAGCCAATCCCAAGGCGGAAACCGGCGAGAATAGAGGCTCTGTTCATTTCCGTATTTTGTTTAATTTACGCATGCCGACTTCCGAAGACCAAATGGTCGGGCAATACGCTCCGATGGTTCGCCGTCTGGCCTTGCAGCTTATTTCCAGATTGCCGGCCAGCGTCGAGCTCGACGATCTGTTGCAAGCGGGCATGATGGGTCTGCTGGATGCCGTCAGGCGCTATCAGCAGACGCCCGACGCCCAGTTCGAGACCTACGCCGTCATGCGTATCCGCGGCGCCATGCTGGACGAATTGCGTTCCCAGGACTGGCTGCCGCGCAGTGTGCGCAGCAAGATCAAGACCATCGAGCAGGCCATGCATCAGTTGAGCCATCGGCTCATGCGTCCGGCCACCGAGTCCGAAATCGCAGAGGCAATGCATATGTCCTTGCCCGAATACCAGGAGCTGCTGGAAGAGGCGCGGGGCGTGCAGGTCATCCATTACGAGGACCTGTCCCGCAACCAGGGCGATTTCAGCGATGGCCTGGATCATCCGCAACTGCAGTCCGAGGCGGCGGGAGAATGGTGCAATCCCTTGAACATGCTGATGTCGGACGGCCTGCGCCGTGCTCTCGTCGAGGCCATCGGCAATCTGCCCGAGCGCGAGCAGCTTTTGCTGTCGCTGCAGTTCGAGCAGGATCTGAACCAAAAAGAGATCGGCGCTGTCATGGGCATCACCGAAGGACGTGTGTCGCAACTGCGTTCGCAGGCGGTGGCCCGCATTCGTACCGCGCTGGCGCGCAATTTCTGGGATGAAAGCCCGGGCGAGCAGGCGCTTCAGGGGTTGCTGTAATCCGGAGCCCCGCGGCGGCGCTGCCTTATAATGCAGAATTGCCGTCCTAGAGAATCAAATTGGATTACGTTACCTCCTGCAAATTGCCCACGCCTTGGGCCATGTTTCAGTTGCACGGCTTTATCGTTCCCGAAACTGGCAAAGAGCATGTCATGCTTACATTAGGCGATGTCGGCAGCGGCGAGCCCGTGCTGGCCCGGATTCACTCCGAGTGCCTGACCGGCGACGGCCTGTTCAGCCAGCGCTGCGACTGCGGCGCCCAGCTTGAAACCGCCCTCGAGATGATCGCCGCCGAAGGGCGCGGCGCCTTGCTGTATTTGCGCCAGGAAGGACGCGGCATCGGCCTGCTCAACAAGATCCGGGCCTACAACCTTCAGGATCAAGGGGCCGATACGGTCGAGGCCAACGAGCAACTGGGTTTTCCCGCCGACATGCGCCGCTACGATTTATGCAAGCCCATGCTGGATCACTTCGGCATTACCCGGCTGCGCCTGCTGACCAACAACCCACGCAAGGTCGATGCCCTGCGCGAACTGGGTATCGATGTAACCGAGCGCATACCATTGCAGGTCAATCGCAACCGCTACAACGAAGGGTATTTGCGCACCAAGGCGGTCAAGCTTGGCCATTTGTTCAAGGGCTATCTCGTCGAAGAGGAATAGGCGGCATGCGCATGGAACGGTTCCACGCCTCGGGGCATGGGTCCTGGCGGGCTGGCAATGAGTGAAATGAGCGCCTGGTATATTTTGCCCAACGGCAATATCAAGCACCTGGACGGGCTCGAGCTGCAGCCCGAGCGGGACTGGCTGCCCACCGACGCCAGCCTCGAGCTTTATACCCAGGCCCAGCGCGAGGCGGGCTGGACCGAGGTGAGGATACTGCAGCGGGTCATGGGCCTGGCCCTCGAGGGCGAGCAGTGGGTCAGGGACAACCTGGAATAGCCGGCTAAAGCCGGATCTCGTCGGCCATGAACCGCATCTTGAAGCGCCTGCCTTTTATCGTGCCCTGGCTCAGCTTCTCGAAGGCCTGGTCCGCGATGCGACGATCCAGCGCCACGAACGCCACGAAATCGAACACATTGATCTTGCCGACCTGCTCGAAGGCGAAGCCGGCGTCCTTGGTGAGGGCGCCCACCAGGTCGCCCGCGCGCAGCTTGTCTTTTTTGCCGCCTTGTATGCATAGCGTCACCATGGGCGCCTGCAGCGGTTTTCCCTTGCCAGGCTTGAGCTGATCCAGGCGCGACCAGGCAATGGGCTTGCCTTGATAGGCTTCGATCTGCGCCGCCCAGCGCATCTCGTCGGGAGCGACCAGGCTCAGCGCCAGCCCTTTGGCCTGGCTGCGGCCGGTGCGGCCTATGCGGTGGACGTGCACCTCGGCGTCGGGCGTAATGTCGACGTTGATCACGGCGTCCAGCGACTGAATGTCCAGGCCGCGCGCGGCCACGTCGGTGGCCACCAGAACGGAACAGCTTTGATTCGAAAACTGCACCAGGACGTCCTCGCGTTCGCGTTGTTCAAGGTCGCCGTGCAGGGCCAGGGCCGAGAAGCCCCGGTCGCGCAGATCCAGCGCCAGTTCGCGAACCTGCGCCTTGGTATTGCAGAAGGCCAGGGTGGAAGCAGGCCTGAAATGGGCCAGCAGTTTCGCCACGGCGGCGTTGCGCTGCGCGGGATCGATTTCGTAGAAATGCTGTTCGATGCGGCTGTCGTCGTGCTGGGACTCCAGCCGGACTTCCTGGGGGCGGTTCAGGAAGCGGGCGCTGGCCTTGCGGATGTTGTCGGGGTAGGTGGCGGAAAACAGCAGGGTTTGCCGGCGCGTCGGGCAGGCCTTGGCGATGGTGACCATGTCGTCGTAAAAACCCATGTCCACCATGCGGTCGGCCTCGTCCAATACCAGGGTCTTGAGGCCCGACAAATCGACGCTGCCGCGTTCCAGGTGATCCATCAGCCGGCCTGGCGTCGCCACGATGATGTGCGCGCCGTGCTGCAAGGACTCGACTTGGGGGCGTATGGCCGCGCCGCCGCACAGCGTGAGTATCTTGATGTTGTCGGTCGCGCGCGCCAGGCGGCGCAGCTCGACGGCCACTTGCTCGGACAGCTCGCGGGTTGGGCACAGAACCAGCGCCTGGGTGCCGAACCATGCTTGCTTCAAGGTATGCAATATGCCCAGGCCGAAGGCGGCGGTCTTGCCGCTGCCGGTTTTCCCCTGCGCTATCAGGTCTTTGCCGGCCAGTATGAACGGCAGGCTTTGCGCCTGTATGGGCGTCATGCTGCGATACTCGAGGCGTTCCAGGTTCTCGAGCATGGCGGGCGAAAGGGGAAGGCTGGAAAAAAGAGGGGAGGTCACAGGGCGGCACGGCCAACGTTGGAGAAGAAGGCCAATTTTAGCAGGCGCAATGCCGGCATCTTGCCGCACCGCCTGTGACGGGTTTTGCCGCCGTCCCAGGACGGGATGGCGGCCGGCACGCTGGAGCAGCGGGCGTCAGGCGGCTTCGGCTTGTGCCTCGGCGCGAGTGTTGAGGCCGGCAATCGATTGCGTGGCGGCCTGCAGCGCGGCGCTGCGGGGGGCGTCGCCCATGTTCACGCCTTCGGCGCGCACGAATTCCACGTTCTTGATGCCGAAGAAGCCGAAAATGGTTTGCAGGTAGCTTTCCTGGTGTTCGAGCGCGCGGCCGCCTTCGGTGGTGGAATACACGCCGCCGCGCGTGGAGGCGACGATGACGCGCTTGCCGCCGGCCAGGCCCACCGGCCCGTTTTCCGTGTATTTGAAGGTCCGGCCCGCCTGAGCGATGCGGTCGATCCAGGATTTCAACTGGCTGGGAATGGTGAAGTTGTACAGCGGCGCGCCGATGACGACGACGTCCGCGTTCAGGAATTGCGAGACGAGTTGTTCCGACAAGGCGTTTTCGCTGCGTTGCGCTTCGGACAGATCCGCGCCTTGCGGAAAACGAAAGCCCAGTGCGTCGGCATTCAGGTGGCCGGGGGCATTGGCGGCAAGATCCAGGTATTCGATTTCGACGTCGGGATGGCTAGCCCGCCATTGAGCCACGATGCGGCGGGTCAGGTCTCGGGATACGGAGGCGTCGCCGGTGATGGCGGAGTCGATGTGCAGAAGTGTCGTCATGATTTTAAGGTGATATCTCTGAATAGGTTGCCCGAAGAATCGGTATGGATGCATTGTATAAATGGCGACATTCCTTGATAAGCAGGCATTTTTGCGATAGATTGTCTCATTCATGGTGCTAATTTCCCTGATACTGGCAGGTGCGGCGCCGCACTGGTTGCGCTGGCAAACGCGGCGCCGGCACGAATTGCGCTGCCGATGGAAGGAGACATTGCAGTGGCTGGATGGCAATGACGGATTTGAACGATATGCAGTATTTCGCCAAGGTGGTCGATTGTGGCGGGTTCTCCGCGGCAGGCCGGGCGTTGGGCCTGCCCAAGTCCCGGCTGTCGCGGCGTATTGCCAATCTGGAGGCCCGGCTTGGCGTGCGGCTGCTCAACCGCACCACCCGCCGCTTGTCGTTGACGGCGGCCGGCGAACTTTACTATCGCCATTGCGTTGCCGTCTGCGACGAGGCGCAGGCCGCCGCCGAAGCGATCGCCCAAGTGCAAAGCGAGCCGCGCGGCATGGTGCGCGTCACATGCCCGAATACTTTGGCGCAGACGCTGGTGGGCCCCTTGCTGCCCGGATTTTTGGAGGCCTACCCGCATGTGCAGATCAATATGGAGGTCAGCAACCGGGTGGTGGATCTGGTCGAGGAAGGCGTGGACGTGGCGCTGCGGGTTCGCACTTCGCTGAGCGACAGCGGCAGCCTGATCGTCAAGCAACTGGGCCGTACGCATTCATTGCTGGTGGCCAGTCCGGCGCTGTTGCGAAAGCAGGGGGCTCCCCAGGCTCCTGCCGATTTGTCCCGCATCGACACCATTGCCATGTCGGCGGTCGACGGCAAGACGGCATGGCGTTTGTTCGCTTCCTCTGGACGTGACACCCAGGCCGAGCATCGCCCCCGCTATGTGGCCGACGACTTGCTCACCCTCAAGTTTGCCGCCCTGGCCGGGACGGGCGTGTGCGCGCTGCCCGATTATCTATGCAGCCGGGAACTGGAGGACGGCCGCCTAGAGGCCGTGCTGCCGGACTGGAGCCTGGAGCCCGCCTATTTGCACGCCGTCTTCCCGTCGCGGCGCGGGCTGATGCCTGCGGTGCGGTCATTCCTGGACTATCTGGGCGAGCACGTCGCGGCGGTTTCCGAGCGCTGCGCAAAGCTGGCTGACCGGCCCGAGGCCGGTTGATATGCATGCGAGGCTGGCCGGCGGGCGCGGCAAGGCCATGCCCGGCGGCCCCGCACTGCCTGCCTGAGCGGATTGTTCCTTAAAACCGTCCGGCCTGGAAATCGGTGACGGCCTGGATGAGTTCTTGCTGGGTGTTCATGACGAAAGGCCCGTATTGGGCGATGGGCTCGCCCAGGGGCTGGCCGGCAATGAGCAGCACGCTGGCCGGGCCCTGGCTTTCCAGTACGACGCCGTCGGCCTGAGCATCGTTGCCCAGGATGGCCATGTGCTTCACCGGCACGTTCTGGCCGCCGATGCTGACGCTGCCGCGATACACGTAGATAAACGCGTTGGCCGTGGCGGGCAGCCTCTGGCTGAAGCTTGCGGCGGTATCGAAGTGCACGTCCAGGTATAGGGGCTCGGTAACCGGGCGCTGCATGGCGCCTTCCACGCCATGGCTGCGGCCCGCCACTACCCGAACCCTTACGCCGTTGTCGAGTCGGGCTTCGGGGATGTCCCGGCTTTGGATGTCGCGATAGCTTGGCTCGATGAGCTTGTCTCGGGCGGGCAGATTGAGCCATAGCTGGAAGCCTTCCATGCGGCCTTCCTCCTGCTCGGGCAGTTCCGAGTGCACCAGGCCGCGGCCCGCCGTCATCCATTGCACGCCGCCGTTTTGCAGCAGGCCCTCGTGGCCGTGGCTGTCGTTGTGGCGCATGCGTCCCGCGATCATGTAGGTCACGGTTTCGAAGCCGCGATGGGGGTGGTTGGGAAAGCCGGCAATGTAGTCGTCGGGGTCGTCGCTGCCGAAGGCGTCCAGCATCAGGTAGGGGTCCAGCCGCTTCTGCAGGTTGCCGCTGATGACGCGCGTCAGTTTTACGCCGGCGCCGTCGGAGGTGGGCATGCCGGTGACGAGCCGTTCGATCTTGCGGGGGTGCGTTACGGCTTCCGGTTCGGATGGGGTGGGGGCAGTGGTCATGAGGGGTGTGTCCGTATATGAAAGCCGAAAGAAGGCATGCCGTCGATTATATGGCGCTGCCATGGTGTCGGGGGAATTCCGCAAGGCTTGCACGCGCGGCCGTGGTTTTCTGCTGGCGTCGATTGTCGCGGTATTGATTCCACCGGGGCAAATAAATTATTATCATGTTTCTTAATGATAATGATTCCTATTTCTTAAAATAAGCTGAACGTTGTGCGGCGCGGTCTTCCCTTGCCGGGGGCGGGCGTTACTTGTTCAATCTCACACTTCCAAAAGAATATTTATGTCCTCTTTGTCCAAATTCAAGCCATTGCCCCTGACGCTGATCCTCGCCTGCGCCTTTGGCGGCGCAGCAGCGCATGCGCAGTCCGATGCCGCCGCCACCGATGTCCAGAAGCTGGGAAGCATTACGGTGCAGGCCAGCGCCGATGCTTCCTCCAAGGGGCTTTCCGCGCCCTTTGCGGGCGGGCAGGTGGCCAAGGGCGGGCGCATAGGCGTGCTGGGCAACCAGGACAATATGAGTTCGCCGTTCAGCAACACCGAATACACCAGCCAGTTGATTCAGGATCAGCAGGCCGCCAGCGTCGCCGATATTTTGCAGAACGACCCGGGCGTGCGCGTGGCGCGGGGCTATGGCAATTATCAGCAGCTCTACATGATTCGCGGCATGGCCTTGTATTCCGACGACATCACCTATAACGGGCTGTATGGCTTGCTGCCGCGCCAGTATTTCGCCAGCGAGTTCATCGAGCGCCTGGACGTCTTTCGCGGCGCCAATGCCTTCCTGAACGGCGCGGCGCCCGGCAACAGCGGCTTGGGCGGGGCCATCAATGTCGTGCCCAAGCGGGCCCCGAACCAGGACCTGACGTCGGCTACACTGGGTTGGGAAAGCGGCGGCCAGGGATACGGCAGCTTCGACCTGGGGCGGCGTTTCGGCCCCGGCGGCAGCACCGGCGTGCGCCTGAACGCCGTGCGCCGCGATGGCGGCACGGAAGTCGACGGCGAGCATCGCGAGCTGACCGCCGTCGGCCTGGGCCTGGACTGGCGCGGCGAGCGCACGCGCTTGTCGGCGGATTTCGGCTATCAGGATCACCGCCTCAAGCGCAGCCAGCCCAGCGTCACCTTTGCTTCGGGCGTGCCGATTCCCTCGGCCCCCGACGCCAGCACCAATCTGGCACAGGACTATACCTACTCCAACGAGCGCGATTTTTTCGGCACCTTGCGAGGTGAGTACGACATCACCGACAACCTGACCGCCTGGGCCGCCGTGGGGGCGCGCAACAGCAAGGAATCCAGCTTGCTGGCCAACCCCACGGTCCAGGACGTTGCCGGCAATGCCACCATGAATGCGATGGAAACCGCCCGCAAAGACTCCGTGCGCACGGGAGAGGTGGGTTTGCGCGGCAAGTTCCGCACGGGAAGCATCGGCCATACGGTGACAGCCTCGGCCAATTTCTACAGCCTGGACAGCCGGAACGCCTACGACTACTACGGCACGACCAGCACCAATATCTACAACCCTACCACCCAGGTTCTGCCCGCCAATCCGCTGCATGGCGGCAACCTGGGCGATCCGCTGATCACCCAGTCCACCCGCAATACCAGCGTGGCCATTGCCGATACGATGGCGTTTGCGCACGACCGGGTGCTTTTGACGCTGGGCCTGCGCCACCAGCGCATCAAGAACCAGTCCTACGACTACAACACGGGCCTTGAGAGCCAGCCGGAAAACAGCACCAGCAGCACGACGCCGGTGGCGGGCGTGGTCTACAAGGCGACCAAGGAAATCTCGCTTTACGCCAATTACATCGAAGGCATGAGCCAGATCGGTCCGGCGCCGACATTCGGCACGCCCAAGCCTGTCAATCCGGGCCAGACCTTCAATGCGGTGCGAACGAAGCAGAAGGAAGTCGGTATCAAGTACGACGGCGGCAAGCTGGGCGGCAGCCTGGCTTTGTTCACCATGGACATGCCCACGGCGTATATCGACCCGGTTACCGCCTTGTACGGAGCCAACGGCAAGCAGCGCAACCAGGGCGCCGAGCTGACGTTCTATGGTGAACCCTTGCGGGGTGTCAGGCTGCTGGGCGGCGCCACGCTGCTCGACGCCAAGCAGGTCGATACCGCGGGCGGCGCCACCGACGGCAACCGCGCTATTGGCGCGCCCCGGTTCATGGCAAACCTGGGGGTTGAATGGGACATCCCGGGGGTGGATGGACTGACCGTGACGGGCCGCATGGTGCATACCTCCTCGCAGTACGCCGACGCGGCCAATACGCAGGAAATTCCCGCGTGGACCCGCTTCGATCTGGGCGCGCGCTATCTGACCGAACTCGACGGGCATATGCTTACCTTGCGCGCCAATGTGCTGAACGTCGCCAACAAGAACTATTGGGCGTCGGCGGGGGGCTATCCCGGCTCGAGCTACCTGGTGCTCGGCGCGCCCCGCACCTTCATGCTGTCGGCTTCGCTCGAGTACTGACGGGGATTTTCCTGTACAATCTGCCCGTCATTAGGGAGTAGCTTCGCCCCGCAACGGGGCGGCTTGCATCAACATACTTGGCATAGCCCATGGTGCAAGCGGCGCGGCGCAAGCCGTTATGTGCTTAGCAAGACTTTTGACCATAAGGTGCCCGACGCTGGCGGGGCCCTTGTGGTCAATCGTGTTCGCCGGCACAACAGGTATCCCACTTCATGGAAGCTTTCCTCGTTTCTACAGGTGTAGTCGCGCTTGCGGAAATCGGCGACAAAACGCAATTGCTGGCGTTCATCCTTGCCGCCCGTTTCAAGAAACCCGTACCCATCATTCTCGGCATTCTTGCCGCCACCCTGGTCAACCATGGCCTGGCCGGGGCCCTGGGGGCCTGGATCACCTCGGTGGTCAGCCCCGAAATATTGCGCTGGGTCCTGGGCCTGTCCTTTCTTGCCATGGCCGTCTGGACTCTGATCCCCGACAAAATGGACGACGACGAAGCGCACGTGATCAAGCGCTTCGGCGTGTTCGGCGCAACCCTCTTCACATTCTTCCTGGCCGAAATGGGCGACAAGACCCAGATAGCCACGGTGGCGCTGGCCGCCACCTATATTGCGCCTTATACCGTGGTGGCGGGCACGACGCTGGGCATGCTGATTGCCGACGTGCCGGCGGTATTCGTGGGCAGCAAGTTCGCAGCCCACATCCCCATGAGGCTGGTGCACACGATCGCCGCCGCGATTTTCGCCGTCATCGGCGTGCTGACCCTGCTGGACGTCGATCGGCTGTTCTAGCGCGTTATTTGGTTTATTTAGCCTGTGCCAGTTCACGCGCCAGGCGGTTGTGCCGCTCGCCAAGCAAGGCGGTGTCCAGGGTGGCGAGCCGCCCGTCGCGCACCACGACGCGGCCGTTGATGATGGTGAAGGCGGTGTTGGATGGCGTGCAGAACACCAGGGCGGCGACCGGGTCGTGCAGCGCGCCCGCGTAGCCGATTTGCCGGGTGTCGAACAGCGCCAGGTCGGCGGCCATGCCCGGCTTCAGGGCGCCGATGTCGTCGCGGTTCAGCACTTTGGCGCCGCCCAACGTGGCGACTTCCAGCGCCTGGCGGGCCGTCATGGCCTCGGGCCCCGTGCTGTCCCAGTGCGCCACGCGTTGCAGCAGCATGGCCTGCCGCACTTCGCCCAGCATGTGTCCCGCATCGTTGGACGCCGATCCGTCCACGCCCAGGCCGACCGGAACGCCGGCATCCAGCATTTTGCGCACCGGGGCTATGCCCGACGCCAGCCGCATATTGGAGCATGGGCAATGCGCCACGCCCGTGCGGGTGCGGCCGAACAGCGCAATGCCTGCATCGTCGAGTTGAACGCAATGCGCGTGCCATACATCGTGCCCGACCCAGCCGCAGTCTTGCGCGTATTGCGCCGGAGTCATGTTGAATTTTTCGCGGCTGTAGGAAACGTCGTTGATGTTCTCGGCCAAGTGGGTATGCAGCGAAACGTCGAAGCTGCGCGCCAGCGCGGCCGACTCGCGCATCAGGTCGCGCGACACTGAAAACGGCGAGCACGGCGCAACCACGATGCGCTGCATGGCATAGCGTTCGCCATCGTGATAGGCCTCGATGAGGCGTTGGGTATCTTTGAGGATGTCGTCTTCGTTTTCCACCACGCTGTCGGGTGGCAGCCCGCCTTTGGACTGTCCGACGCTCATGGAGCCGCGCGCGGCGTGAAACCGCATGCCCGCTTCCCGGGCAGCCTCGATGCTGTGGTCGAGCCGGCAGCCGTTGGGGTAGATGTACAGGTGGTCGCTGGTGGTGGTGCAGCCCGACAGCATGAGCTCGGCCATGGCCGTTTGCGTCGAGACCTTGACCATTTCGGGGGTCAGCCGCGCCCAGATCGGGTAAAGGCTGGTCAGCCAGTGGAACAGCTCGCCGTCCTGCGCCCCGGGCAGGGCGCGGGTAAGGGTCTGGTACATGTGGTGGTGGGTATTAATGAGCCCCGGTATCGCCACATGGCCGCCGGCGTCGATGACTTCATCCGCACTACCGGGAAGTTCGCTGGCCGGGCCCACCTGCTCGATGACGTTGCCGCGCACGAACACCGATCCCCCGGCGATTTCGCGCCGGGCCTCGTCCATGGTGACAACGACATCCGCGTTGCGGATAAGCAGGGTTTTCGCCGGGATCGTCATAGTGGCGCCTTTACGTTTTCGCGCATCATAGCATCCACCTCGCTCTTGCCGGCTTTGCCGTTGGCGAGATAGTTCAGGACGACCGCCGAGATGGCGCAGAGCGCGATGCCACTGTTCAGGAGCGTGCCGATATTGGTGGGGAATTGGGCGAAGAATTTGTCCGAGACCATGGGTATCATACCCATCCCGAGGCTGACGGCGACGATCAGGACGTTATGCCTGTTGCTGCGGAAATCGACATCCTGAAGAATGCGCACGCCGTTGGCGGCGACCATGCCGAACATGACGACCGTGGCGCCGCCAAGGACGAAGTCGGGAATCGAGGCCACCAGCACCGATAGTTTGGGCACCAGTCCCAACAGCATCATGATGGCGCCCGCCATGACACAGACGAAGCGGCTGCGTATGCCGCTGACGTAGACCAGGCCGATGTTCTGTGAAAACGTGGTGTACGGAAAGGTGTTGAATATGCCACCGATCAGCGCGCCCAGCCCGTCGGCCCGCAAACCACGCTTGATGTCGTTTTGAGTCGGGGTTTTGTCGATGATGTCTCCCATGGCGAATATGCCGCCCATGGATTCGATGAGAGTCACGAGCATGACCAGAGTCATGGAGACAATGGCCAGCAAATCGAATTTCGGCATGCCGAAATGAAAGGGTATGACCGGCGCAAACCACGGGGCCTGGGAAAGGCCGGCAAAGCTTACCTTGCCGAGCAGGCCGGCAAGCACGAACCCGGCGGCGATGCCCAGCAGCACGGAAATATTACTGAGCAGTCCATTGCCGTAGCGGCTGATCAGGATAATGCACAGTAGGACGAAGAAAGCGATGCCGATGTACAGCGGCGCGCCGAAATCCTTGGCGCCATAGCCTCCCCCGGCATAGGTGATGCCGACCCCCATGAGCGATACGCCGATGACGAGGATGACCGAACCCGTTACCACCGGGGGGAAGTAGCGAACCAGCCGGCTCATCAGCGGCGCCACCAGAAAGCCAATGACGCCGGCGACCATGACGGAGCCGAAAATGCCGTTCAGGCCCAGCCCCGGATTCAGGCCGATGGCGATCATGGGTCCGATCGCCACGAAGGTGACCCCCATCATCAAGGGATAGCGGATGCCGAACATGCCGATGCCCAGTGATTGAATGATTGAAACGATGCCGCCTGCAAAAAGGTCGGCGCTGATGAGCACCGCCGTGGCGTCCTTCGAAAGCCCGATTGCTCCGGCCAGAACGAGTGGTACGGTAACCGCTCCGGCATACAGGGCCAATACATGCTGCAAGCCAAGCATGAGCAGTTTCAGGAAGGGTAGGCGTTCGTCTACCGGATGCACTGCGTTGTCCATATCGTCACCTTTGGGTTGTGTTTTCGAAAACGTGCTGCTTCGTTTAGTGAAACCGTGAGTGTTCCGGCATGTGCTGCGATAGACGGCTTTCTTTACATGGCTGGCGCCGCCCGGGCTTTTTCGCTTCGGGGCCTGTATTGATCGACGAAGGCGGCTGCCGAGCCGGCGCGGTGCCGCGCCTCGAAAACGGCGGCGCGCTCTGCGTACAGCTCCCGCACATAGCGTGCGACTGCACAGCTATCTTCGTACATGTTGTATTTCCATCCCAGCCCGTATGCGGACAAGTTGATGTTGTCGATGGTCATGATGCGGGTGGCTGAACCGGGATTGGCCAGATAGTCGTCGATGACTTTGCGCACCACTTCCTTGGTGCAGGCGAGCTTGTGCGCGTGCCAGGCGGTGTCCAGCCATTCTCCGCTCGCCGGCTGACGGAACGGGTACTGGATGCTGCGGCCGGGCCGGCCATAGCCCATGCCTTCGAAAGGCCCGCTTTCGCAGGCGAGCCAATTGGGCGGGCCGTTCGGCGCGACAGGCCGCACTTGAGTCCAGTGCACCATATCCTGCGCCAGCCAGTCGTCGCAGAAACTGTCGTCGTTGAAGGGATCGAGCCGGCGTATCGACTCGGCGTCGTGACGGATGCCGCAGACGGCCTGTTCGATTTCGTTTTCCATCTTGAGTATGCAGTGGCTGTAGTCCATGCAGAAATTGAACGGAATGCCGTGCCTGCGCACGGCTTGGGCCACCTGGTTTATGCGGCGCATGTCTTCGGACCACATGTCGGCATGGACTTCGTAGGTAATGGTAATGCCTAGTTTTTCGGCTTGTTCGTAGGTGTCCAGATAAGACGCGACGATTTCGTCGTTGGTTACCAGATGGCCATCGGCATGCCTGGCCCACACCATGAGGTTGTGATAGAGCGAGCCCGCAGTTTTGGCGCGCTGAAGATTTTCGGTGATGAGAGGTTCTTCTTTTCCCAATTGATATGTCCAGCTGCCCGATAGGATGGGGATTTCGTATTTTTCGCTGGCTTTGATGAAGTCGTCCAGTTCGGGGGCTGTCGGGATGCGATCGAAGAAATCCCAAAGGCCGCTTTCCTTGACAAGACGAAATTGAGTATCGATGGGCAGTTCCGTTTCGCTGACCGGCTGGGCTGGCGACGAGGGCTGGATTCCCCGTCCGGCGCAGGCAAGAAGAAACATTTTTTTCATGGTGTCTCCGTCGGGTTTCTGGCTGTCGGTGCGCTCACGGCCAGGCGGCTATGGGCACACGGGCGCCTGCACTGTGCGGGCGGTTTCGATGACGTCGGTATACAGCGCGGCCTCGAATTCGCTTTTTCCGGCTAGCGCGGCAAGAGAAAGCTCGCGTAGCCACTTGCGGTATTGAATCGAAACCTTGTCGGTCGCCATCGAGAGCTCGTCGGTCGAAAGGTCGTGGGGGGCCTGGGATTCGATGATGGGCTGGTCTTCCATCAGCACGCGCTTCTGGAAATCGATGTGTATTTCGTCGGGGAGGCCATCGTCGGCTCGGGCGATGATCATGAAGTTCCTGCAGCGGGCGTCGTCGATGGGGGAACTGGTGGTCCACAGCACGAAGCGTTCGGGCTTGCGGTACAGCGCGATTTCAAGATTGACGGTGTACGGCATGGAGCAGCGATAGTTGAACGCGCCTAGCGGCGAGTTTTCAGGCAACTGGTCGAGCATGGCCCGGGGAGGCTCGATGGAAAAGCGCAATTCGCCGCCTATCCTGTCCACGCGGGTGATGGGCGGGCGGGCGAAGGCGGGATCGTAGAGCGTGCCAGGGTGCACGAAGGCGAAGTGGGAGAAATCGGTGAAATTTTCCCAACGGCGTTCGGCTGAAGTGTTCCATACATAGGAATCCACGACGGCGATTTTCATGCCCGGGGCATTCCAGTCGCTGAATATGGGGATTTCGCATGCATAGGAAGCGTCCAGTCGAACCCAGACGATGTCGTAGCGGACTTCGCAGTCGTAGACGTCGGTGCGCGCCTTTTTGGGGATGGGCAGGTCGGGGCACGCGGGGATGGCGCGGCAGATTCCCTGGGTGTCGTATTGCCAGCCATGGTAGGGGCATTCCAGGCGGTCGTTTTCGCCGTCCTGCTTGATGCGGCCTATGGATAGCTTGGCGTGCCGGTGGGCGCATTGATCGCGCATGGCGGTGAGCTTGCCATCGAGCCTGGCAATGACGATATCTTGCCCCAGAAGCTTGAGGCCTAGCGGACGCAGCCCGCCAGAGCTGTCGCGATGGAACTCCTGCAGGGTACAGACGGGATGCCAGAAATAGCGCAAATACGTTTTGTCTGCGATAAGCGGTGTGCTTGCCATGATTCCTCCTTTGCATGCGTTATTTTTATTATGACAACATTTTTAATGTATTGTATGCAATATGTGAAGATAGTCAACCTAATTTGGGGGTTCGTAACAAGGAAGGTTATGATTTGATTTTTGAAGATGGATGTATGAGCAACCTGTCGCTACCCACACCCACGCAGCTTATCGTCGACGCCATTACCGAGGCCGTGTTGGCGCAGCGCCTTATTCCGGGCACCAAGCTCAATGAGGCGGATCTGGTGGAAATTTTCGGGGTCGGCCGCACGACCGTACGGCAAGCGCTCATCCGGCTGTCGCAAGACAAGCTGGTAACCATCGAACACAATCGCGGCGCCTACATCACCAAGATGACCGATCTGGAAATCCGGGAGACCTTCGAAGTCCTGGCCATGATCGAATGCGCTGCACTGGAAAAGCTGGGCAGGAGCATAACGGCGTTCGACATAGCCCGTTTACGCCGGCACATTGATGACCAGAAGCAGGCGCACCAGCACGGAAATGCCGATCTGGAGTTCCGCCTGGCCCCCGACTTCCATGTGCTGGTGGTTCGCATGGCGCACAATCGCGTCCTGGACGAAGTGCATGGCAAGCTTACGGCCCAGGAAAGACTGATCACGTCGCAGTATTACGGTAGCTTCGACCAGCAACACCTGTGTTCCGATCACGCCGAGATCGTGAGTCTTATCGAAGGCGGCCAGGTAGAGCAGGCTCAGGCCTTGCTCGTGGAGCACTATCGGGTGCTGGAAGACTATTGCCTGCGCGGCAAGGCGCACAAGTCGACAATTCCCCTGAAAGAGGCATTGAAGCCTGACGCAAAAACCGGTTGATTGACTGCAGCCAGGGGTAAAGGGCTTCGCCCCTTCAACGCAATCGCCGCTGATTTCCTCTGCCTTGCGGGCGCGGGAAACCAGCGGCGATTCGTGTACTGGCCTTGGCCTGGCTGTAGCGCTTCTAGCGCATTGCTTTCAGGGCTTCGGCCCAGCGGTGCAGTTCGTTCAGCAAAGTCTGGGCCGAGGTGTCGATGAGCTCGTTGGATTTGAACTTGCGGTTTTCATCCAGCAGCGTTGCGACCATGGGGATGGCCACGCCTTCGACCATGGGCATCATCTTCAGGGTGGTGACCAGTTGCTTTTCCAACTGCACCGCGCGCAGGCCGCCCGAAACGCCGCCGTAGCTGACGAAGCCGCAAGGCTTGTAGTTCCATTCCTTATAGACGTAGTTCAGGGCGTTGACGAAGGAAGGAGGGGGGCCGTAGTTGTATTCGGGCGTGACGAACACGTAGGCGTCGGCATCGGCCACGCTGGCGCTCCATTTCTTGGTATGTTCCTTTTCGTACTTGCGCTGTACGGGATGGACGGGCTCGTCGTAGATGGGCAGGTTGAATTCGGCGATGTCGACCAGGCTGACGTCGAATTTTTCGTGCTTGGCGGCGAAATCCTTGAACCAGTTCGCGACCGACGGACCGACACGGCCCGGGCGGGTGCTGCATATGACCACTTGAAGCTTGAGCGCCATGTTTACATCTCCAAAGTTATGCGGAAAGTCGACCGCCCGCCCGATTCAGGACAGCGCGGCCCCATCGCATTGTAATCGTAGAAGCGGCGGGCCCGCCGGGCTGCGGCCAAGGCCTGTCCGCCGATTCGTCTGTCGCTGCACCGGGCTTCAGAATTCCTGCCAGTCGTCGTCGGCCTGGGCGGTTTGGGCGGTTGCCGCCGCAAGCCGGCGTGGCGCGGGGGAACGAACCGGCGCCGGCGCCCGGGAGGAAGCGGAAATCCGGGACGGCACGGAGGCGCGGGCAGGCGCCGCTGGCGCGGCGGCCGTTTGTGCCTCGCCGACGTTGAAGGCCGCGACGGCCTGCGTCAGGCTGGATGCCTGATCCTGAAGGCTGGCGGTGGCCGCGGCGGCTTCCTCGACCAGGGCCGCATTTTGCTGGGTGACCTGATCCATCTGGACGATGGCCTGGTTCACCTGCTCGATACCCACGCTTTGTTCCTGGCTGGCCACGGTGATCTCGGCGACGATGCCGGTGACGCGGTTGACGCTGTCCACGACTTCCTGCATGGTGGCGCCGGCCTGCTTGGCCAGTGAGCTGCCGGTATTGACCGTGGCCACCGAGGCGTCGATCAGGGCCTTGACGTCCTTGGCCGCCGCCGCGCTGCGCTGGGCCAGGCTGCGCACTTCGCTGGCCACCACGGCGAAGCCCTTGCCCTGTTCGCCCGCGCGGGCCGCCTCGACCGCCGCGTTCAAGGCAAGAATATTGGTCTGGAACGCAATGCCGTCGATCACGGTGATGATGTTTTCGATCTGGCTGGCGGAACTGTGGATGGTGTGCATGGTTTCGACCACCTGGGCCACGACGTCGCCGCCCTTGCTGGCAATGTCCGACGCGGATGCCGCCAGCTTGTTGGCCTGCTCGGCATTGTCGGCGTTTTGCTTGACGGTATTGGTCAATTGTTCCATGGCCGAAGCCGTTTCGGTCAGCGAGCTGGCCTGTTCTTCGGTGCGCGACGACAGGTCGACGTTGCCCGCCGCTATCTGGCTGGATGCCGTGGCGATGCTGTGCGTGCCGGCGCGTACCTCCGCCACGGTCTTGAGCAGATTGCCGTTCATCGTCTTCAGGGCATGCAGCAGCTGGCCTGTTTCATCCCGTGCGTCGGCCTCGATGCGTCCGGTCAGATCGCCTTTTGCGACGCGGTTGGTGGCTTCGACGGCGCGGCGCAGCGGGCGCGTGATGCTGGTGGTGATCCACCATGCAAACAGAATCCCCAGCAGCAGCACGATCACGGCGATCGCGGCTATGACCTTCTGGCTGGCATAGTTGGCGGCGCTTGTGTTCTTGGCTGTCATGTCCAGGTACTGGCGCTGCATGTCGACGAATTCACGTACCGAAGCCGCATATTTCTGTGCGATAGGCATGAAGGTTTCGGTGAAGACCCGGTTGGATTCTTCCTGCTTGCCGGCCGCTTTCAGGGCATTCATTTTGCTGCGCGACGATAGGTAAACTGCCCGTTCTTCTTCGGTGCGTTTGAACAAGACTTTTTCCTCGTCCGCGATGAGCATGGATTCGATTTTTTTTTTCAGGGCCAGCGATTCGTCAGCGCCCTTTTTTGCGTCTACGGCAAAAAATTCGACTAGTGCCGGATCCGAGCTTTTGGCGATGGCCATGGTTCGAACGATGTCGTTGCTGAGGTAAACGTACCAGTCGGCAATCAGGCGCTCCTTGGCCAGGGGCGATTCCAGCAGGTGGCGGGTGGTGGCGGCGACGGTTCGGAGCTGCCAGATGGCGAGCGCGGTAATGGACATGGAGAGGATAAGAATGACGGTAAAACCGTAGCCCAGCCGTTTGCCGATTTTCATGTTCTTGAGAAAGCTCATTGCTGCATGTCCTGATAGTTCGGAAAACCGTCTTTCCGTGCGGGCACGGGAAATCGACGGCTCCATGGATCCGTTTGACGAAGTGGTTGGTCTGAGAAGGGCAGTCGAGCGATAACGAATACGCGCCGCGCGGACACCCGCACCCGTGGGGCGAGGCAAGTGTGCGAGTGGTTTGAACTTGAATGTTCGGCCCTGCGGAAGGCGGATGAATAGCCTTCCGGTTATCAGGGTTTACCCCAATCTTATGCATTTACGTCACGTCATAAACAGTCTTTAGCGCCTGGCGGGATTTTTTTGTGCTTTGGGGATGAGGCTGGGGTACTAAGCTGAAAATCCGAGTGCGGGGATGGAATGGCCGGCGTTAAATGCAGGAATAAGAGGGGATAGTACGGTTTTATGCGTGATCCTGGCGTATCGGGCCGGGCCGGTGCGAGGAGGCTGTTTATGAAATGCATTCGCATGCTTGTCGCTGTATTGGCTGTGTCCTTGCTGGGCATGGCCGGTGGCGGGGCTCGGGCTGCCGGTCTGGACAAGGCAGCCGCCGACGCGGTGGTGCAGCGTTATGTGGCCGTGCAAAACAGTGAGGGAAAGGCGGATGAGGAAAGTATCAAGGCGTCGCAGACCGAGGTAGCGGATCTGAATGGCGATGGCAAAGAAGAAATCGTGCTCTGGACGACGCTGTTTGGCCCAACATACTGGAACAATAGCGTCACCGTGTTCGCCGACGACGGCCATGGCTATGCCCCGGAGGCGACCGTGTCGGGGCTGGGCCAAGTGCAGAAGATTTCGATCCGCGACGACCTTATCCTGGTCAAGACGCAAGTGCTCGGGCCGCACGATTCAATATGCTGCCCCACCGTCGATAAAGTCATTTCGCTACGCTGGCAGGGAGCCAGGCTGGTCGATACGCATGGAGCACGAGACGGCGCTCGATCCTCCCAGAGGCCGCAGGGCGCGAAGGCACCCAAAAGCGCAGCCCCGGCCCCAGAAAATATTTCGCCGCCCGCTCTGACGCAGCATGGAGTAGCGAACGTCTGGCAGCTTCGCCCTGTGGCCGGCCATGCGCCGGTTGCGACCGTGGCGGGCCCAGGCGTGGTGCAAAGCGTGAGCCTCATGTGCGACGGCGGCACGCCGGTCATTGCGGTCGCCGTCAAGGCCAGGCCTCCGGCCGGAGCGGTCAACCTCGGCCTGGATTTTGGCGGAGCGGTCGTCAATCTGCCTCTGCAGCGGGCGACCGCGGGCGCCACGCTGCTGTTGGGCGATTTGAGCCGCTCGGAACTGCCCAGGCTTTTGGCCTCGCATTCCAGCGGCGTGGCCAGACTGCGCATCAACGGCGGGTTGCAGGGCAATCTGCCGCTGTCCGGCGTCAGGCCGACATCGCAAGCCGCGCTGGCGTCTTGTTATCGGTATTGAGGATTGGGAGTGTAGGGATTGGGTAGAGAGGCAATATAAGGTATACTTATAAACCTGGGGTCGATCCGGCTTCGACGTGGGTCGCGAAACAGAGCAGGGCATGCCGAGCACCAGTAAGCTCGTTAATCCACTGGAAAACTACAAACGCCAACGACGAGCGTTTCGCTTTAGCCGCTTAATGCGGTAAGCCGCTGCACTGATTTGTCTTTGGGTCAGGTAGGGTAAAACCTACAGCAGCGTCATCTACAAAGAATCGGGTCTGGTTGGGTCACTCAGCCAGGTCTTAAATCAATGTGAATCGCCAAGGAAGGGCCTGTTGGTTGGCATGATCCGAGGTTAAAACTTTAAAGTTAACCGACTACGCATGTAGAACTGCCTGCAGAGGGCTTGCGGACGGGGGTTCAATTCCCCCCGACTCCACCACATACAAGGGTCTGGATAATCTCCAGGCCCTTTTTCGGCTCTTCCCCATTATCGGGGGATCAGGGCATTCATCACACTCGGTTAATCACACCATTCCACCCGCATTGAGCCAAGACTCGCAGGCGGTAATTCTCAAAATTCCTGAATCCATACGCTCGGCGCGAGAGCATTTCCATCTTCGTAT
>NZ_DATMGA010000005.1:0-26813 GCF_035555955.1 Eoetvoesiella sp.
TCGTCTGGAACGCGATCCCGTCTATCACGCTCACGATCTCCGCGATCTTGCCCGAGCTGGACGAGATCGCCTCCATCGTCCCCACCACCTTCGACACCGCCTCGCCCCCGCGCTGCGCCACCCCCGACGCCGCCTTGGCCAGGCCGTCGGCCTGCAGCGCGTTGTCCGTGTTCTGGCGCACCGTCCCGGCCAACTGCTCCATGCTCGCCGCCGTCTCCTGCAACGACGCCGCCTGCTGCTCCGTGCGGCTGCTCAGGTCCGTGTTGCCCATGAAAATCTCCCGCGCCCCAACATCGATCTCCTGCACCCCCTGCCTCACCTCGCTCACCGTGCGCGTCAGGCTCTCCTGCATCCGGCGCAGCGCCTCGTACAGCACACCTATCTCATTGCGCGACTTCACCTCCACACGCTGCGTCAGGTCCCCGCCCGCTATACGGTCAAAATGACCCCCCGCCAGCACGAGCGGCCGGATGACCGTGCGCTTGAACAGCAGCATGACCAGGAACACCAGGACCACGCCAATCGCGATGCCGGCGCCGATGACCGTCAAGGCCTTCTTGAACTGGATTTCCGCCTGGGCATGGAAGAGATCTTCCTGCTTGATCGTGTGCGTCTTCAGGTCTTCGATCGCCTTGTCGAACGCCTTGGCGCGATCGATGCCGATCTGGTTGTTGACGAAGTAGAACGTGCCATAGTCCTGGTAGGACAAGGCCTGCACCATGGGAGCAATGCCGTTTTCGTCGTATACCTTGTAGGCGTCTATCAGGGCCTGGGCCAGCTTGCCCCCCTCTTCGCCTTGCGGCGGGTTCTTGCGGAAGCTCTCGAAATTGCTTTTGACCTTGGCCAGCTGCGCCATCGCGGCATTCAGCGTGGCCTTGCCTTCCTCGGCCATGGCGGCGTCGTCATTGACATTGCTTTCCTGGTAGCGCGCGGCGGTCATCATGCCCAGGCGCGCCTGCAGCATCTCGTTGCTGATCTCCGAGACCAGCCTGGTGCTGGCGTTCTGCTGCGCCAAAGCGCGTTCCGAACGTGCATTGGCGTCCAGAAAGTAAGCGCCGATGCCGCCCACGATAATGATAAGTATCATGAAGACGAGCAGGCAGGCCATCAAGCGCGTGCTGACTTTGACATCCACCAGCCGAAAACCGCCGCTCGCCCGTTGCCGGCCTCGGCGTGCGGCCTTTGAAGAAAGTGCGAAAACTCTCATGCTCCATCCTTTTGGTTTGATTTCATCGTTCTTATGGCATCCGGCTTGCGCCGCTTCCTCCATGCCATTTCTTATCTGTTCGGCCTTTTTCCGCATGGCCTCGCGCTGCGTCCGCTTGCGAAAGCCAGCGGCTACTGCGTCGACAACGGATAGCTGATAGCGGGGTTGTCGATGCCCTTGTTCGACATATCGGCCACGGGGTTAGGGGCGGACGACACCGAAGCAGGAACGGCGGCCACCGTGCGCGGTGCCGGCTCGCCGGGCCTGACGTCTTCGGGCTTGCTGGGCTCGCCCGGTACGTTGACGCTGTCGACCACGCGCTCGAAGCGGCCATCGGGCCCGAACCGCAGCGAGAGCTCCTGACGGACATACAGTGCATCCGCCACCATCGATGCCTTGACCGCCCAGCGCGCCGTCAACGAGCCGTCACCTTGCCGATAGATATCCACCGGAGCCGCGCCGAGCAGGTTCTGCGCCTGCCGGAACGTAGTATGACCCACCACGATCTGCGGCAAGGCCAGGGTATTGAAGCGCTGTCCCGTCGTGCTGCAGGCCGCCAATAATGCCAATGCGGCGCCCGCTGCCGCAAGGCGCCACGATCCGCAGGACTCTGACTGCGCGATATGCTTCATGCTTAAAACTCTTCCCAATCGTCGTCGCTCGGCGCCTTGCCGCGTTTGGCTGGATTTTCGGCGGCAGCCGGGCTCTTCAATGCCGGCGCGGCGACCGACCGCCCAGCCGGCGGCGCAGCGCCCTCGACAGCCAGGGCTGGCGCTGGACCCCGCGGCGCCGGTGCCGGGGCGGCCTTGGGGGGAACGGGACGGGAGGCAACCGCTTGCGCCGGCACGTCAATGACCTGCTTGCCCGACAGCTTGTACACGGCCACGGCGGTGCTGACCTGGGTCACCTGCTCGCGCAGGTCGGAAGCCGAACGGGCGGCCTGCTCGACCAGGGCGGCATTTTGCTGCGTCACGCCATCCATTTGCGCAACGGCGAGATTGATCTGCTCGATGCCGCCCGACTGCTCGGTGGTGGCGGCCGAGATTTCACCCATGATATCGGTGACCCGGGCCACCGACGCCACGATTTCCTGCATGGTCGCGCCGGCGCGACCCACCTGCTGGGAGCCTTCGGCCACTTTCTTGACCGAGTCGTCTATGAGGTCCTTGATTTCCTTGGCCGCATGGGCACTACGCTGGGCCAGGGCCCGAACCTCGGCGGCCACCACCGCGAACCCCTTGCCTTGCTCGCCTGCGCGGGCCGCCTCGACGGCGGCGTTCAAGGCCAGGATATTTGTCTGGAAAGCGATGCTGTCGATCACGCCGACGATATCCGCAATCTTGCGCGAACTGGCGGAAATGCCTTCCATGGTCGCGACCACCTCGCCTACCGCTTCGCCGCCGCGCTGGGCGACTTCGGAAGCCGTGGCGGCCAGCTGATTGGCCTGGCGCGCATTGTCGGCATTTTGCCTGACCGTGCTGGAAAGCTGCTCCATGCTGGCCGCCGTCTGTTGCAGGGCCGCCGCTTGCTGTTCGGTGCGGCTGCTCAGGTCGGCATTGCCCGCCACGATTTCCTGCGTGCCGGCATTGATGCGCTCGAGCCCGGCGCGCACACTGCCCACGCTACGGCCAAGGTTTTCCTGCAGGCGCTTGACGGCCGTATACAGCAAGCCCACCTCGTTCTGGCTGGCAGCCTCGATGCGATGGGTCAGGTCACCCACCGAGATGCGGTCGAAATGCAGCCCAATCTGTTTGAGCGGGCGCAGCACCTTGCGCGACAGGGTCAACCAGGTAACGAAGGCCAGCACCACAGACAGCGCGGCCAGGATCAGGAACGCATAGCGGGCGTTGGCAACGCCTTCGTCCGTCGGCAGGCTGTACCACCCCAGGCCGGCGGCAAGCACGGTAAGAACCGACAGTATCAGCACCAGCAGGAACAAACTGGCTTTAAGTTGTGCGCGTGACGATTTCATTTTCTAGTTCGAACCCATGTTGAACAGGCTGGTGCCTTGAATCTGCTTGAACGCCAGGGCGGCGGCTTCCAGGGCCGACTGGCGCAACTGCAATTGCGCAGTTGCCGAGTAGTAATCCACGTCTTCCAGCCGGGACAATTGCTGGGTATAGCCCAGATTGCGCAACGTGCCGTTGGAATCGATGGCATCCAGCTCGTTCAGGCGCGAGCCGATGGACGAGCGCACGGTAAGCACCTGGTTGTAGTTCAGATCGATGCGCTGGATGGCGCCGGCCAGAGTATTGAGAAACGCGGTTTGCTCGGTATCGCCCGTGGAGGCGGGCGTATCCAGCGCGGCAATGACGCTGTCCAGCGTATCGAAGATATTCAGGTCGGTGGGCTGGGGAGCCTGGACCGTGATTTTGTCGCCGCCTTGCGGCGTGCCGGTGATGTCCAGGCTCACGCCCGCCCCGGGGATATCCGTAGCCCCGCCGGGTGGCGTAAATGTGCCGTCGACAGTGCCCAGTGGGGTCGCCAGGCTGCTGTCCGAATAGAAAGTGGTTGTGAATTTCGTTGGATCGGCAGCATCGAACTCGACCGTGAACGGTTTGCCGAAATACTGCGCGGTGGCATCGGTCACCGTGGCCTTGCCGGCGACCGTAGGATCTATGTTGGCGGCCGAGGGATCCGTAAGCTGCACGCTCGCCGCATACCCGGAGTTGGCCGGCTCGACGGCAAACTTGTCGCCGGCCGCCGGCGCGCCGGAGAAGTCGACCTTGACGCCGCCGCCCAGATCCAGGCTGACCGTCCCGGCCACGTAATCCGTGGGAGCCGAGCTGCTTACCGTGTTGCCGCTGGCGTCCTTGACATTGATGGTGTACTGCAGAACCGGCGGCGTGCCCGAATTGGAGAACTCGATCTCGAACGCCTTGCCCACGTTGGCGCCTTGCGCATCGGTTACCACCGGCTTGCCGATCAAGCCCGTACCGGTATTGGCGGAATCGGCGCTGGTCATGTAGTTGCGCGCGCCCGTGCTGGCGCGCATGAAAATATCGCTGCCGATGTCGCTGCCGGCTATCTGGCGGGTTTGATCCGCCTGGATCAGGCGCTGGTTGGCATCCCCGTTGTATGTGACCTTGCCGCTGGCATCGACCACGAAAGCGGGCTGTGAGCCCGAGTAGCCCGAGAACAGGTACTGGCCATTGCCGTCGGTGGCATTGGCCAGGCCCAGCAGGGTGTCCTTCGAATTCTTCAGCACGTTGGACAAGGTGGCGCGGTCGGCATCCGACATGGTGCCGTTGCCGGCCTCGATAAGGCGCGTCTTGATGTCCTGTAGAAGTGTCGTTACCGAGGACAGGGTGTTTTCCTCGGTTCCCAGGTTGCCTTTCGCCACCTCGCGGTTGTCGGCAAACCGCTGGTTCAACGTTTGAGCCTGGCTGAGGTTGATGGCCTGCGCCGCCGCCAGGGGATCGTCGGCGGGCGTGACCATGCGCTGGCCGCTGGCGACCTGCTGATACAGATGCATCAGGTCGGACTGCTGGGCATTGATGGAATTGAGCCCGGTCTGGAAAAACAGATTGGAACTGATACGCATGAGGCAACCTCAAAATAATCTGGCAAACAACGATCCGGCGAGCGGCGGTCCTACAAATCCATCGAACTGTCAGGTGGGCAGGCTCAGCAAGGTATCGAACAAGGTCGCGCTGGTCTGGATGAGGCGTGATGCGGCCTGGTACTGCTGGGTGTAGCGCTGAAGATTGACGTACTCTTCATCCAGGTTGACGCCCGAGACAGCTTGCTGCGCGGCGTAGTTCTGTTGAATCAGCGTTGCCTGCGCCTTGGCCGAGGTGGCGTTCTGCTGGGTCTGCACCCCCACCTTGTTGACGATCTGCGAAAACGCGTCGTTAAGGCCCATGGTGCCGTTGCCCAGGATTTTTTCCGTTTGCAGCTTGGCCATGGCCAGCGCGTTGCCGCCGTCGGCATCGCCCGTGGTCGTGGAGGCCGCCGCAATGGTGGCCGGGTCGGTAAGATTCAGCGAAATGGAGCCCGCCACGTCGCGGGTGGGCTGCAGCGACCAGGAATCGCCGGCCTTGGGGGTGCCGCTGAGCTGTATTTGCACCCCGTCGAAATCGACGGGATTGGTGGTGAGGTCGGTATAGGTTTTCTGGGTTCCGTTCGGAACGGAGGTAACCTTGTACACAGACCCGTCGAATTCGATCTTGTAGTCCTGCGACGTAAGCTTGTTGGGGTCGGAAAACGACGCCTGCAAGCTTGCCGAGCCCTGGTTGTCCGCGCCGACCAGCACGGTGGGGCTGCCCAGCGTGAAAAACGCCGCGCCCTGCTTGCCGTTCTGGTCGTAGCCGGCCGTTTGCACCTGGTTGACCGAAATCGCCAGCCCTGCCGCCAAACGGCCCAGGTCGTTCTGCACCGAATCCAGCGTGCCGCTGCGATACGAAAGCAGGCCGCCCAGCGTGCCGCCCGTGATGCTGCTGTCGGACATTTCGACCAAGGTGGTGCGGCCGGTGCCGGTGGGCGCGGAATACGCCACCACGGTGCGCGAAGGATCGTCCGCCGAGGGAATGGCCTGCAGGGGGAAAACCGTGTCGCCGCCCAGCAGCACCTGGCCGTTGCCGATGGTAAGGTTGACATTGCCGTCCTGCTCGAACACCTTGACCCCAGCCAACTGGCTGAGCTCGGACACGGCCTGGTCGCGCTGATCGAGCAGATCGTTGGGCGGCTGCCCCGAGCCGGATGCCTTGGCATTGACGATTTGCTGGTTCATGTCGCGGATGCGCTCGACATAGCTGTTGATTTGCGTAACGACCGTGGAAACCTGGGTATTGATGTTGTCCCGCTGCGAGTCCAGGAAGGCGTTGGCATCGTTGATCTGGCCGACCAGGCTGGCGGCGCGGCCCAGAAGGTCCTGGCGGGAGGCCGGGTCGGCCGGCGCCGAAGCCACCGCCTGGATGCCGTCGAAAAAATTTTGCAACGCAGGGGTAATGCCCACGGTGCGGTCGGCGAACAAGTTGTTAACCTGGACGATTTCGTTGCCGTAGGCGGTAATGGCGGCCCCCGTGCTTTGCGAGTTGACCAATTGCCGGTACAGGAAATTGTCGTAGGCGCGCTGCACGCTGTCGGTCTGCACGCCGCGGCCGATGAAGCCGACCCCCGTGCTGGTCGCGCCCGCCGTCGACACCATGACCTGCTGGCGGTTATACCCTTCGGTCGCCGAGTTGTTGATATTGTGGCCGGCGGTTTGCAGGCGGTTTTGCGCCACGTTTATGCCCGAGAGACCAAGATTGGCTAGATTCATCGATATTCCGTTGGTAACAGGATGAGACCTCTGTCTTACCCTGGGGGATCATCATTCAGTGCATTAACGGCATTTCGCCGGAATTGTTTAGCCTGGAAGCCTGGGCGGTTTGCGCCGGCTGCCGCCCCCAGAAACGGTGGCTCACGTCGCCAATTTATTGAAATATCCCATGATGCTGATCAGCTTTTCCGCATAGGCGGGGTCGGTCGCATAGCCGGCGTCCTGTATGCGCCGCGCCGCCTCCTGGGCGGAAGATGCCTTGGCCACGTCGCTGTAGCGGTCGCTGTTGCCGATCAGCTTGGCGTAGTCGGCAAACGATTCGGCATACGAGCTGTAGGCCCGGAACGGCTGGACGACCTTGCGCGCCACGCCGTTCTCGTATTCGGTGGTCGTAATATTCACCACCTTGCCGGTCCAGCCGCCGGTTGCCTTGATGCCGAACAGGTTGTAGCTGTTGGAGCCGTCGTCGCCCTTGATCTCCCGCTTGCCCCAGCCCGACTCCAGCGCCGCCTGGCTCAGGATGAGCTCGGCCGGCAAGCCGCTTTTGGCTGCGGCCGCCTTGGCGGCGGAGCCCATGCGGTCGACGAAATTCTGGATATGCGCCGGCGCGCCCTGCACTGCCGAGACCGCCGCCCCCACCATGCTGCCCACCGAGCTTTGCGACAGCATGTCGATCAGCGAGGAAATGGACGTGGCGTCTTCCTTGCGCTCGTCGCCGATGCGCGAACGCAAGCCCGGAACGCGGGAAGGCGCCAGTTCGGGCAAGGACTTGGCGCGCGCCTCGATGGCGGCGGCGCCCTGCCCGTTCGACGCATTGCCCTGGATTTGCTGCAGCAAGGCCTGGGCCAGGCCGATGCCGGGATCGGACAGCTGCAAGGCGCTTTGCTCGTCGGCCATGCTTTGCGCGAGACGGGTCTGGTCGCTGTCGAGCAGGCCCTTCATGCCGGACGCCTGCCTGGCCTGCTTGAGCAACTGCTGGATGAACATCGCCTCGAATTGCTGGGCGACCTGCTTCTGGTCTTTTGCCGAGGCGTTTGCGCCGTTCTTCACGGCCAGCCCCAGCTGGTTCAAGCGTCCGAAGTCGATGGCGGAGTCAATATTGGCGTCGGCTGGCCTGGGCATGTAGTAAGTCATGGCGGCAATCCGTTCCCTTAGATGATTTCCAGATCGGCGCGCAGGGCGCCGGCGCTTTTCAGCGTCTGCAGAATGGAAAGCAAGTCTTGCGGCGTGGCGCCCAGCGCGTTCAGGGCCTTGACCACGTCGGCCAGATTGGCGCTGGTCGTGACCCGCTTGATCGTGCCCTGTTCCGAGCGCATTTCGATCTGCGTGTTCTGCGTCACCACGGTCTGGCCCTGGGTGAACGGCGTATCGGGCTGGCTGACCTGCTGCTGGTTGTTGATGACCACCGACAAATTGCCGTAAGCCACCGCGGCCTCTTCGATTCTGACCGTGCGGTTCATGACCACCGAACCGGTGCGGGCGTTGATGATGACCTTGGCGGTGGCCGGCGGCAGCTTGACTTCCACATTCTCGACGCGGGACAGGAAGGCCGTCTGCTGGGCCGGATCGAGCGGACCGCGCAGCTGAATGACGCGCCCGTCCAGCGCCGTAGCGGTATTGCCGCCCAGGGCGCGGTTCAGCGCCACCACCACGTTCTGGGTCACGCTGAAATCGGTGGTGTTCATTTCCAGGTTGATCATGCCGTCGCGCGCGTAGGTCGTCGGCACATTGCGTTCGACGATGGCGCCATTGGAAATGATGCCGCCGTTCAGTTGATTGACCTGCACGCTTGAGCCGCCCGATTGCGCCCCCGCGCCGCCGACCAGCAGGTTGCCTTGCGCCATGGCGTAGACCTGGCCGTTGGCGCCCTTGAGCGGCGTCATGAGCAAGGTACCGCCGCGCAGGCTCTTGGCGTTGCCCATGGACGACACCACGACGTCCATTGTCTGGCCGGGCCGGGCAAAAGCCGGCAGCCGAGCCGTGACCATGACCGCCGCCACGTTCTTGACCTGCATATTGGTGCCCTGCGGCACCGTCACGCCCAGCTGCGACAGCATATTGGTCAGGCTCTGCTGGGTAAAGGGCGTCTGGCGCACCTGGTCGCCGCTGCCGTCCAGGCCCACCACCAGCCCATAGCCCACCAACTGGTTGGCGCGCACACCCTGTATGGAAGCCAGATCCTTGACCCGATCGGCCCGCGCGCTGAAACACAGGACGGCGGCCAGCAGGCCTAAAGCGAAACGCAGGAACATGGTCAAAACGACTATCCTCAGAATGGAGCAATGCTCAGGAAAAACCGCTGCAGCCAGCCCATGGTCTGGACTTCATCCATGGTGCCCTTGCTGCGGAACTCGATGCGGGCGTCGGCCACCTGGGTCGACAGAACCGTATTCGAGCCGGTGATCGAGCGCGGATCGACCACGCCCGAAAAACGTATGTACTCGCTGCCGCGATTGATGGCGATCTGCTTGTCGCCGGCAATCTGCAGATTGCCATTGCCCAGCACCCCCACCACCGTAGTCGTCAGGGTGCCCGAAAAGGTATTGGCCGCGCTGCTCGAGCCCGTGCCCTTGGCGGAGTTGGCGCCCGTTGCGTCGAGATTCTGCTGCGAACCCAGCCAGGACGGCAGGAAATCGGGCACCGTCGTCAGGCCCAGCGACGCGCTGCTGTTGCGGTCCGTCTGCGTGGCCACGTTCTTGGCCGCATTCGTTTTCTCCTGGATCACGACCGTCACGATGTCGCCGACGTTGCGCGGCCGCCTGTCCTCGAACAGCGGGTAGTTGCCATAGGCCGTTGGCTGAAAGATGGCGCCGTTGGCTTCCGGCGCGATGGCGGTATGCTCCGGCGGACGCGCCGTCAGCGGCCCGGTAACCACCGGCTCGGGCGGAACCAGGGCACAGCCCGAAAGCACGGCCAGCGCCGCGCACGACAATCCAAGCAAAAAACGTTTAAGCATGTTCTACAGTTGCGTCAGGCGGGCCAGCATTTGATCCGAAGTCGAAATGGCCTTGCTGTTCATTTCATAGGCGCGCTGGGTGGTGATCATGTTGACAAGCTCTTCCGCCACGTTCACGTTCGACGTTTCCACGTAGTTCTGCATGACCAGGCCGGCGCCGTCCAGCCCGGGCTGGGCGAAGTTGGCCGGCCCCGAGGCGTCGGTTTCGACATAAAGGTTTTCGCCGGCGCTTTGCAGGCCGGTGGGGTTGATGAAGGTGCTCAACTGCAATTGGCCGATCTGCACGTTCGTGCCGGTCGCGCCCGGCTGGGTCACCGACACCGTGCCGTCACGGGCGATGGTCACGGTCAGCGCATTGTCGGGAATATTGATGGGCGGCTGCACGGGATAGCCGCCGGCCGTCACCAGCTGGCCGTTCTGGTCCACCTGCATGCTGCCGTCGCGCGTATAGGCGAACGTGCCGTCGGGCATTTCCACCTGCAGGAATCCCCGCCCCTGGATCGCCACATCGAGCTGGTTGCCGGTTTCCTTGAGATTGCCCTGGGTGTGGATGCGTTCGGTCGCCACCGTGCGCACCCCGGTGCCCACCTGCAGGCCCGAAGGCAGCTGGTTGGCGGCGCCCACCTGGGCGCCGGGCTGGCGCAGGGTCTGGTACATCAGGTCCTCGAACACCGCGCGCGAACGCTTGAAGCCCGACGTATTGACGTTGGCCAGGTTGTTGGAAATCACATCCATATTGGTCTGCTGCGACTCGAGACCGGTTTTGGCAATCCACAGAGAACGTATCATCGTTATTCCTCGTCGGCGCGGGCGGAGCCGCGCTCAAATCGTTATCAGCCGTTGCTCGACAGAATCGAGTTGGCCCTTTCGGCATTGGTGCTGGCGGTCTGGATGATCTGCATTTGCGCTTCGAACTGGCGCGCATTGGCGATCATTCCCACCATGGTTTCGGCGGCGCCGACATTGCTCTTTTCCACGAAGCCCGAAACCATGTGCACGTTCGGATCTTCCCGCACCGGACCGGCATTGGGATCCTGCACGCGAAACAGGCCGTCGTCGCCGCGCGCCAGGCTGGCGGCCGGCGGGTTGGAAAGCTTGAGCTGGCCGATCACCTGGATATCGTTGGGCCTGTCGCCCGCGCCCAGCGCGGTGATCGTGCCGTCCGACGTGAACGTCACCGTGCCGCGGTCGGGAATCTCGATGGGCGCGTTATTGGCGGCCAGTATCGGCAAGCCCTGCTGCGTCACCAGCAGTCCCTGCGGGTTCACCGCCAGCTCGCCGGCGCGCGTCAGCGCCTCGCCGGTGGGGGTTTGCACGCTGAACCAGCCCTCGCCGGTAATCGCCACGTCCAGGGCATTGCCCGTCTGCACCATGGCGCCCTGCTCGAAATTGCTGCCCGGCGTGGAGGCCACCGTGCCGACCCGGGTCGGCAGGCCCTGCTCGGCCACGATGGGAACGGAACGGTAGTTGGCCAGCTCGGCGCGAAAGCCCGTGGTGCTGACGTTGGCCATATTGTTGCTGAGCACGGCCTGCTGTTCCAGCACGCGGGCGGCGCCGCCCGCCGCGGTGTATACGATGCGATCCATGGCTCAGCGATCAGCGCATATTGATCAGGGACTGCACGACCTGATCCTGCGTCTTGATGGATTGGGCATTGGCCTGGTAGGTGCGCTGGGCGATGATCATATTGACCAGCTCCTGGCTGATGTCCACATTGGACTCTTCCACCGACTGGCCCTTGATGGTGGCCAGGCTGTTGGTGCCCGGACGGCCCACGATGGGCTGGCCCGAGGCCGAGGTTTCCACCCAGGCATTGCCGCCCGCCGCCTGCAGGCCCTGCAGGTTGTTGAAGTTGGCCAGCGCCACATAGCCTACCGCCTTGGTCTGGCCATTGGTGTAGTTGGCCACGATGGCGCCGTCCGTGCCGATGGTCATGCCGGCGTACTCGCCGGTGGCGTAGCCGTCCTGCGTGAAGCTGGGCGAGAAATCGCCGCCGAATTGCGTGGAGCCGGCGTAGCTCACGGCGATGTTCATGTCAGCGGCGGGAGAAGCCGTGCCGCCCAGGCCGGTAATCGTCAGCGTCGCCGTATCGCCCGTTTTCAAACGCCCCGCGCTGTCGAAGGTAAGTTGACTGCTGGCCGGCGAAATATTGTCCGTGCTGCCATCCACCGTGTAATACACATCCCAAGTGCTGTCCCCGCCTGGCGTTGTTGCCCGCTTGACGAAATACTGCATGACCGAGTGCGCATTGCCCAATGAATCGTAAGCCGTAATGGGCAGCGAATGGGTATAGCTTTGGGGGTCGGCGGGGCTGAATGGATGACCAATGTGAGCTTCCTCATATTGGTCAGTACCACTTGCAATTTTCAACGCCTGCATTGAGGCCGGTTGGCTGCTGGCATCCAATGTGAAAGAGCCCGACGCCGTAGTATAGGTTCCTGCGCCCAAAGGCGTGGCCATAGGGGTAGGAGGCACGGCATTATCGGAATACCACGAAATAGTCGTACCGTCATCACGATAATAATAAGTACCCGCTGCCGGTGCCGTAACCACCACTCGCCCAAGCGTCTCAGGCACATCCGCCGTATACACAAGATCAGCATTCGCATCCAGGTTCGCCCGGGTGGTAACGGAGCCTGTGGCCTTGGGCTCGATATTGCCGATGGGCACCATGATCGGAGCCAGGTCGTTGCCGGTGACGCCGAAGCCGGTCAGGCGGTAGCCCTGGGCGTTGACGAGGTAGCTGTCCTTGTCGGCCAGGAACTGGCCGTTGCGCGTATACATGACGTTGCCGCTGGTATCCACCACGCGGAACAGGCCGTTGGCGCCGTCGATGGCCATGTCGAATTCACCGCCCGTGCTGCTGACCGTGCCGACCGTGAAGCGCTGGTTGACGCCGGTAAGCTGCACGCCCAGGCCAGCCTTGCTGGACGTGGCGTACACGTCGGCGAACGTGGCCGTGGCCGACTTGAACCCGACCGTGCCCGAGTTGGCGATATTGTTGCCGATTACATCCAGTTGCTGCGAGGCGGCGTTCAAGCCGCTTAGACCCTGTCCAAAACCCATGATGACCTCGTATTCGTTAGTTCGTTATTGACTAATTCGTTGATTCGCTGCTTTGTAAAGCTAGACGGCGACGCCCGCCATGAAGCCGGCGACATATCCGCTACATGATCTTGCGGATGTCGTACAGCGAGTGCACGCCGGCCAGGCCCAGATCCATCTGCAGGCCGCTGGAGGCGTACGACACGCTGGCCACCTTGCCGTAGGTCAGCGCCTGGGCGGAGACGTCGCCGCCGTTGGCGTCGGAAGCCTTGACCTGCACGGTATAGGCGCCGTCCGCAACCGTCGATCCGGCGTCGTCCTTGCCGTCCCATGACAGCTGCAGCACGCCCGCGGGCTGGTCGCCCAGGTCGAGGGTGCGCACGACCTTGCCGGTGGCGTCCTGGATGGTCGCCACCACCTTGGCGGCCGGCGAAATGACATCGACGCCGAAAGGCGTGGACTCGGTGGTGGTGACGCCATCGTTCGTCACGCTGCCCAGCGACACTTTCTCGCCCGGAAACAGCACTTCCTTGCCGATCAGGTTGGCCGCCTGCATGGACTGGGACAAGTCCATCTGGCCCGACAGCGCCTGCAGCGTGGTGTTGAGCTGCGTAATGCCGTTCACGGTTTCCAGTTGCGCCAGCTGCGAGGTGACCTGGGCGTTGTCCATGGGATTCAAGGGATCCTGGTTCTGCAACTGGGTGACCAGCAGAGTCATGAACTGATCCTGCGCCGCCGCGGTGCGCTGGGCCGTTGCCGCAGAGGCCTGGGCCAGCGCGCTGGCGGTGGTGTTGCTGGTGTCGGTTGAATTGACTGCCACGAAAGGCTCCAAATTAATGAAAAACGCCACGGCCCAGACGCCGTGGCGATACTGATTACTGCCCGATGGACAAGGTGCGGCTCATCAGGCTCTTTGCGGTGTTGATCACTTCCACATTGGCCTGATACGAACGCGAAGCGGAAATCATGTTCACGGTTTCCGCCACCATGTCCACGTTGGGCATGGTCACGTAGCCATTCTCGTCGGCCAGGGGATTCTTGGGGTCGTACTGCAGCTTGGCTGGCGCGTTGCTTTCCACCACGTTCGCCACGCGCACGCCGCCCACCGCCTGCGAATAGGCCTGGCCCGGCACGGGCGCCATCTGGAACACCACCTCGCGCGCCTTGTACGGCTGGCCGTCGGGCCCCACGACGCTGTTGGCGTTGGCCATATTGCTGGCCGTGACGTTCATGCGCTGGGACTGCGCCGCAAGCGCCGAACCCGCAATATCGAAAATGGTCATCGAGGACATGGCTTTCCTGGTCTTATTGCTGCAATGCCGCCAGCATGGTTTTGATGCGCTGGGAAATAATGGTCAGGTCGGACTGGTAGCGCATGGTGTTGTCGGCGAACTGCACGCGCTCGACGTCCATGTCCACGGTATTGCCGTCCAGGCTGGGCTGCAAAGGCTGCCTGTACAACAGCTCGGCCGAATCGCCGGACACCGCCGCACCCGGTATGTGGCGCGGCGAAGTCAGCGTCAATTTCGTATCCGCCAGGCGCATGCGCTCGGTCATGACGTCCTGCAGCGCCGACGAAAAATCGAAGTCGCGGGCCTTGTAGTTGGGCGTGTCCGCGTTGGCGATGTTCGCGGCCAGCACTTCCTGGCGCTGCTGGCGCAGATTGATGGCGGTTTGAAAAAAGCCCAGGTCTTCACCAATACGGTCTATCATGTGCGGTCTTGTATTCCATGCTCGGCCGGCGTCCTGCCCTACCGACCCGAAGTTCTGCAGCCATGCGGCCGCAATCAGGTACGAGACATAGTAAGGGCGCGCCTGCAAAGACAAACTACGAAACAAGCCAGCATTTCTCGGCCAATTCCCCCAATGCGTCCGCGGCGCCGGCTATAAAATGCTGGCATGATCAAGATTTACGCCGCCCTGCTTGCCACAGCCGCCCTCTTCGGAACACAGGCGGCCCATGCCGCCGTCTCCGAAACGCCCGCGCCAACGGCGCCGGCCGGCGCCCGCGCACCCACGAGCCCAGCTCCTGGCGCCGGCCAGCCGGCCTCGTACGAAGATCAAATACGCGCCTTCCTGCAGGAACAAGCCGCCGCCTACGCCGGAACCCCCCAGATCGCCGTCGAGCCTGTCGACACCGAAAGGCTGGCGCCCTGCGAACAGGCCGAAGTGTTCTTAAGGCCCGGATCCAGGCTAAGCTCGCGCCTGACCGTCGGCCTGCGCTGCCTGGCCCCGCAAACGTGGGTAACCTACGCCCAGGCGAACCTCAGCATCGACGGCAGCTATTACGTATCGGCTCGTCCCTTGAAGGCGGGCACCGTCATCACCCGCGACGATCTCAGCGAACGCAGCGGCGACCTGCTGCTCCTGCCGCGCGGCGTGCTGCGGGACGCGGATCAGTTGATAGGCAGCATTACCACCCAGCGCATCAACGCGGGCTCGGCCATCAAGGCCAGGGCTTTGCGCAGCGCCGGCTCCATCCAGCGCGGACAAGCCGTGCGCCTCGAGGCGCGCGGGCCCGGTTTTGTCGCCACCAGCGAGGGCAAGGCCATGCAGGGCGGCGAGCCCGGCACGCAAATACAAGTGCGCGCGGGCTCGGGGCAGATGGTTACCGGCACCGTCCTGAATGCCCATACCGTACTGGTTTTGATGTAATAAAATGCTTTATATGCTTCAAATCGCACCAAATTCGCGGCTTACGCTAAAGTTTCGGGGTTCCGCGTCGTTACAACCACCATACCAACCGCAATACACTCGCGCGCCATCGTCCGGAGTTCCATCTTGAAGATCTCGTCTTCCGTTAAAAATGCAGCCATCAACACCGTGACCGCTACCCGCAGCGGCATCGGTGGCGCGCCGGCCAACATATCCAGCAACGGAAAAGACTCTGTGGATCTCAGCGCCACCGCCCGCAATCTGGCCAGCCTGCAAAACGGCGAAAGCGATGTCAATATCGACCGCGTCCGCGAAATCAGCGATGCCATCGCCGCGGGCAAGCTCAAGGTGGATCCGGGCCGCATCGCCGACTCGCTGCTGGCCAGCGTGCGCGAACTCCTGAAATAACCGATTTCCGCGCACACCATGTCCATCCACGCACTACACGCCAGCCTGCAGCACGAAACCGGACTGGTCGATCAGTTCATCGCCGCCCTCGAAGCCGAAGCCGAAAATCTGCTTGCCCCCGGCGGCAACGATGCGCTCAACGAATCCACCCGCATCAAGAGCGAACTGGCGGAACAACTGAGCGTGGCCGGCCAGGCGCGCGACGCCCTGCTGGCGGCAATGGGCCACGGCGAAGGAAAGGCCGGCCTGGAAGCCGCGGCGCAAAACCATCCTGAAACGCAGGCGCTCGTGGCAACCCTCTTCGAACGCGCCGAACGCGCCCGGCAGTTGAATGCCTCGAACGGCTACATTATTGAAACCTACCTGAAGTACAACCAGCAAGCGCTCGATACCCTGCGCAGCCTGGCCGGCATCGGCAACCTGTACGACGCCAGCGGGCGCGCCCGGAACACCAGCGCCCAGACCCGGGGCATCCGCGCCGGCTAAGCCGTCATTTCCTTCAACGCAAACAGCTTCATCATCATCGACGCCGCCACCGGCGCCGTCAGCGCGGTTTTGCCTGCCAGGGCACGCAGGACGCGGCGCACTTGCTCCGCCGCCTCGTCCTGCATGGCCTGCCAGACAGCCAGGCCCGACTGCGAGGCAAGCAGCGCGCGGCCGAGCTCGGGCTGCCGGCTTTCGGCCAGCAATTGCCAGAAGCGCGCCGCGTAACGCAACGCCGCCTTGGATTCGGACTGCGCCACCAGCCACAAGGCCAGCTTCCCGGCGGGCTCCGCGCCCTGGAGAACATTGCTCAAGCCATATAGCGTCTTCAACGGCTCGCCATCCCGGCGCTTGACGATGCGCACAACGACCAGGCGCGCTGGCAGGGGGCTGACCTGGCGCGCAGCCAGCGCCACGTCGGCCTGACCCACCCAGATAATGACGTCCTGCAGCGCCAGCCCGCATACCTGCGCAAGATTGGCGGCCGCCCCCGCCATGGCCAGGGGACGGTAGTCCAGGGCTTTGGCCATGGCGCCGGCTGTCGTCGGGCAGGAATCCGCGTCGACGACATGGGTCGAAGCCGGACACTGCACCAGCCAAGAGGCATTGCCCGCCGACAGGCTGCGCCACAAACCCTGCGAGCCGCCCTCGAACATATGCACCACAGGCGTCGAGGCCTGCTCATGCAGAAACTGAACCTGCTGGCGCAGGGCATCGCCCGGTGCAGGGGCCGCCAGGGCCGATGCGCCGTCGGACGACTGCCACCCCTGGGGAAAAGCGATCTGCTGCCAGGGCGATACCAGCGCCTTGCCAACTCCATCCAGCAGGAACGTCGCGCGCAGACGGCCCGTGACGCCCGCTGCCGCCTTCAGGGCGATCTGGTCGTGAATGGCCAGCATGGGCCCCTGGCCCGCCTGGCCTTGCGCGGCACGCAGCAAATGGCCGGCAAGCGGATCGATGGCCGCCGGCGCCTCCTGCGACACATGGCCCCGCCATAAATCGTAGGCTTCGGCGCATGCCGCCGCCTCATCCAGATAAGCGCAGGCTTGCTTCAAATCGTCAGGCGACAATGGCGCATCCGCGCCAACGGCGGAAAGCAAACCCGGCAGCAATTTCCGCCGCCGCGTTTCAGCCGCCGCTCCGGCGGAGGCATCTTCGGGCGCCTTGGCCAAAGCCATCAGCGCCGCGAAATCGGCCTCGGTGGGCGCATACAAGGCCTGCGACGCGGGCTGCTGCGTCAAGGCGCGATCCACGAGCTCGCGCCCGTCGAGGAACAGCAGGTTCTCGGGCACCTTCTGGCCGTTCGACACATAGCAGATCGGCAACTGGTAGCGGATGGACGTATCGAGCGCGGCGCCCAGGCGCGGGGCCTCGTCGACCTTGGTGATGATGCAGCCGCGCAGCGGGCTGCCGCCATCGTTCGAATACGTGCGGGCGACTTCGTCCAGCGTGTCGCCGTGGCTGGACGCGTTCAGCACCAGCAGGCGGCTGACGCTGCGCCCCGCCTGGGCCAGCATGGCCGCCTGTTCCGAAACATGGCGATCGCGCTGGCTGATGCCCACGTTGTCGATAAGAATGAGATGGTCGGGGGCAATCCCCGCCACGATGCGCTTGAGTTCATCGGCATCCTGCACCACGTGCACGGGAACCCGCATGATTCCGCCGTAGATCTTCAACTGTTCATGCGCGCCGATACGATAGGTGTCGGTCGTAAGCAGCACAACCTTGCCGGAGCCGAAACGCTTCACGCAACGGGCAGCCAGCTTGGCGATGGTGGTGGTCTTGCCGACGCCCGTCGGCCCCACCAGCGCCACCACCGCTCCCGGCTGCAGCAGGCTTTCCTCGCTTTCCAGCACGGGCAGATGCGTTTTCAGTTCGTTGCCGGCCCATTGCCATGCCGCCTTGGCCGGCAGTTCGTCTGGCAGGCGCTTGAGCATGGCGCGCAACAGCGCCGTGCTGAACCCCAGGCCCAGCAAGGTCTGGAACAGCGAGGCCGCCTGCGGGGCCTTGCGCAGGTGATTGCCCCAAAGCATTTCGTCCATGCGCGCCTCGAGCGCGCCGCGCATGGCGCCGATGGCGTCCACCACGTCGGCGCCCTGGGCCGCGGGAGACGGACGCGGACTGCTTGGCGCGCGCGGAAGACTGGGCGCCGCCGGCAAGGGAGGCCGAGGCGCGGCGGACGACTGCGCCGCCTCCGTGGATTGCGCCACCGACGTCTGGTCGGTGGCCAGGATTTCCACCCCGCCGTTGACCCGGCGGTTCGATACGATCATGGCGTCCGGCCCCAGCGCCATGCGCACCTGGCGCATGGCTTCGCGGCTGGTCGCTCCAAAGAAACGGCTTATGTTCACGCTTGAGTACCACCTATTACCGTCGTCACGCGCAATATGCGTTCGTCGGGAATTTCAAAATTGGAAAGCACGCCCAATTGCGGCAGATGATGCCGCAAAAAGCGCGAAAGCGATGCCCGCAGCACCGGCGGCACGACCAGCACCGGCGCATCGCCCTTGGCCTCCTGGTCGCGCACCGCGCGCTGGGCGTCCTGCAGCAGCGTTTCGGCCAGCCCCGGTTCCAGCACGCCGCTGGTGGTCAGAGCTTGGGCCAGCACGCGCTCCAGCCGGGGATCCAGGCCGATGACGCGCAGATCGCCCTCGCCCGGGAACCACTGCTGGACGATGGCGCGCCCCAGTGCCACGCGCACCAGGGACAGCAGCTCGGAGGGATCCGGCCCCGTTCCGTTGGCGTTCAGGGCGGACAGGCGTGGCGCATGCTCGGCCAGAGTCTCGATGATGGTGCGCACGTCGCGGATCGGCACTTCTTCGTCCAGCAAGCCGCGCAACAGTTTCTGCAGCAGAGACAGGCTGACCGTCTTGGGCACCAGGTCCTCCACCAGCTTGGGGGCCTCCTTGGCAATATGGTCGAGCAATTGCTGGACTTCCTGGCGGCCCAGCAGATTGGCCCCGTAGCGATGCATCAAGTGATTCAGGTGGGTAGCGATGACCGTGCCCGCATCCACCACGGTATAGCCGGCTATCTGCGCCTGTTCGCGCAAACTCATGTCTATCCACACGGCTGGCAGGCCGAAGGCCGGATCGGTCGTGGCCTTGCCCGGCAGCTTCATGGTGACTTCGCCGGGATCGATGGCCAGCCATTGCTCGGGCATGGCCGAACCATGGCCGACCTCGACGCCCGACAGCAAGATGCGGTATTCGTTGGGCTTGAGCTCGAGGTTGTCGCGAATGTGCACGACGGGCGGCAGGAAGCCGACCTCCTGCGCGAACTTCTTGCGCAGACTGCGTATGCGATGCAGCAGCTCTCCATTCTGCGCATGATCGACCAGCGAAATCAGACGGTAGCCCACTTCCAGCCCCAGAGGATCGACCAGCGCCACGTCGTTCCAGCTGGCCTCGGCCGCCGCCGCTTCCACCGCCGCCTGGTTCTTCAGGGGCTCGTCGGCGATCTCGGCCTGCTTCAGCAATTCGCGCTTGCGCACCATCCAGCCCGCTCCGGCCAGGATGGCCGCCAGCAGCAGGAAGGCGAAATGCGGCATATTGGGAATCAGGCCCATCAATGTCAGGATCGCGGCCGTGATGAACATGACGGACGGGTTCGCGAACAGCTGGCTGACCATCTGCTGGCCGACGTCTTCGTCCGTCGCCACGCGCGACACCACCACGCCCGCCGCCGTCGAGATGACCAGAGCCGGAATCTGGGCGACCAGGCCGTCGCCGATGGTCAGCAGGGTATACACGCGGCCGGCATCGGAAAAGCTCAGCCCGTGCTGGGCCACGCCGACGATCAGGCCGCCGATGATGTTGATGACCATGATCAGCAGGCCCGCGACCGCGTCGCCGCGCACGAACTTGCTGGCGCCGTCCATGGAGCCATAGAACTCGGCTTCCTGCCCCACCTCGGAGCGGCGCTTGCGGGCCACGTCCTCGCCGATCAGGCCGGCGTTCAAATCGGCGTCGATGGCCATCTGCTTGCCGGGCATGGCGTCCAGGGTGAAGCGGGCACCCACTTCGGCGATGCGGCCCGCGCCCTTGGTGATGACCACGAAATTGATGATGACCAGGATGACGAACACGATGATCCCGACCGCGAAGTTGCCGCCCACCAGAAAATGGCCGAACGCCTCGATGACCTGGCCGGCCGCGTCGGGCCCTTTGTGCCCATGCATCAGCACGACGCGCGTGGAAGCCACGTTGAGCGCCAGGCGCAGCAGGGTGGCGAACAGCAGGACGGCGGGAAAGGCGGCGAAATCCAGCGGCTTCTTGGTGAACATGGCCACCAGCAGAATGATGACCGACAGCGAGATATTGAAGGTGAACAACAAGTCCAGTATGACCGGCGGCAGCGGCAGGATCATCATGCCCAGAACCATCAGGATCAGGACGGGGCCGGCCATCAGGCGCGCATGCTGGGCGCCGTTGCTTTTAATCAGGGTAAGAATGCTGTTCATGAATTATGCGCAAGGGTTCCGGCGCCTTGAGGATCGAAGCCTGCGGGAACCGACAAATTGGCGGGCCGGGAGGGCTCGGCCCCGAAGCCCGGACTCCAGCTGCGAAGCTGGTAGACCCAGGCCAGGACTTCCGCCACGGCCGAATACAGTTCGACCGGGATCTCCCGGCCAAGCTCGACATTATGGTGCAGGGCGCGCGCCAGAGGCGGCGCGCTGAGCATGGGCACCTTGTTTTCCTCCGCCAGCTGGCGGATGCGCGCGGCCACGAGGCCCGAGCCTTTGGCCACGACGCGGGGCGCCCCGCTCTGCCCCTCCTGGTAGGCCAGCGCCACGGCATAGTGGGTGGGGTTCGTGATCACCACGTCGGCGCCCGGCACTTCGGACATCATGCGCTGCCTGGCCATGGCGCGCTGCTGCTGGCGGATGCGGCCTTTCACATGCGGGTCGCCGTCGCTTTCCTTATGTTCCTGCTTGACGTCTTCGCGCGACATGCGCAGCTTCTTGTAGTGGCTCCAGAGCTGCCACGGGGCGTCGATGGCCACGATGAGAAACAAGGCGCCGACGATCAACGCGCAGCACAGGGCCACCAGTTGCAGGCCCCTGGCCAGCGCCTCGCTGGGCGTGGCGTGCATCAGGGCGATCATCTCGTCCCGGTAGTGGATGATGACCAGCGCGCCTATCAGGCCGATGACGCCCGCCTTGAGCAGGGTCTTCACCAGCTCGACCAGGGTTTGCGCCGAAAACATGCGCATCACGCCCTTGAGCGGGTTGAGGCGCTCGAACTTGGGTTCCAGCGCCTTGGTCGAAAACATGAAGCCGCCCAGCGCCACCGACGACAGCACCGCCACGACCACCAGGGTGCCGAACACGGGAACCAGGCCCTTGACAGCCTGCCAGGCCGAATTGGCGGCCACCGAAGTCATGACCGCCGTGTCCCGGCCCACCCGCAGGTCGAACCACAAGCCCGAGCGCAGGATGCCGCGCAGGGTGCGGAACAGATAGTCGCCGTTGAACCATAGCGCCGCCACCCCCGCGGCCAGCAGCATGAACGTATTGAGCTCGCGCGAACGAACGATCTGCCCCTCCTCGCGCGCCTTTTCCAGGCGCCGGGGAGTGGCGGATTCGGTTTTTTCGAGATCGCTGTCCTCAGCCATGCAGTTATCACAATCGTGCCATCGTCGCCATCATTCTATAGATGCGCGCGAAACACGATAGGCGAAGCAAGGCCTATAAAGGCGCTTAATTCAGGCTAAGGGGTCCCCCGGCCCCGGGAACCGGAGCGATCCTGGGACGGCCCGGCGGCCAGGCAGGCCTCGGCCCGGTTTCAGGCCGCGGCCTTCGCCATGGCGGCGCTGGCCAGTTCCTCGAAGCGGTTGTAATCGACGCCGATGCGCACCGCCCCCCAACGCCGGCGATCGACATCGACGGGAAGGGAAAAATCGGTAATGATCTCGCCCGTGTCGCGCATATGCGTCTGGCACAGGACCCCGCGCTCGTTCTTCACGGCCGCCAGACTGAAAGCGTCGTCGAAAATGCGCTTGTTGCGCACGTGCGCGGTATCGTGCGCGACCTCGCCGGTGGGCTGCTTGCTGTAGCGGCTATTGTGGGAGGGGCAATACCCCTTGCTGTCGATGAGTACCGAATACATCCCGGCTGGGATGGAATTGAGCACGTTGTCGAGCATTTGCTGAAGAAGCTGCTCGATGGCGGCATCATAAAGCGTGTTGTAGCGCGCCGGATTGCTGCCCGGAATGCGCCGGTACTGCTGGTCGAAAATGTCGACGCCCTGAGCCAGGGTTTGCTCGAGCAGCACGACGCACGATTTGCGCATGCCGCGCAAGGTCGAGGCCAGCCAGTCGAACGCCGTGTCGCCTGTTCGCAAGGCGGTCAATTGCCGTTGCAGGCTTTCGGTTTTGGAACGCACCGCCTGCACCTGGTCGCCCATGGAGGCCATGCGCGACTGGACATCGGAGCTGAGCACGGCAATGCGGGACACGGCGCGGCTCATGTCGTGATTGGTGCTGTTCACCTGGACTACGTTCTGAGCCACCTGGCCCATTTGCCGGTCCATATGGCGGAATTCCTCGACAAAGCGCGTGAAATCCCCCGAAAAGCTGCCGACCACGTGCTCGGAAGCGGCCATATCGACATGCATGGCATCGGTCTTGCCCCGGGTGTCGGCGACGAGATCGAGGATTTCTCCGGCATGGCGGACGATATCGCCCGTCGCCGAATTGACACGTTCGGCCAGCTTGCCGACCTCGCTGGCCACCACGGCAAACCCCCGGCCGGCGTCACCCGCCCGTGCCGCCTCGACCCCCGCGTTCAAGGCCAGCAGGTGAGTCTGCAAGGCAATGTCCTTGATGAGCCGGCTGGTGTCGTCCACCGACTGGGCCCGCTGGCTGAGCTGCGAGACGACCTGCGAAAACGTTTCCATTTCGGCGGCGACGCGGCCAACGCGCTGTTGCAGATCGGCAAGCTGATCCAGCGTTCTGTTGGCGGCCTCCAGTTGCGCGCTGCAGGCCTGGGCGATGTCGTTGACGCTGGCCGCAGTCTGTTCGGAAAGCGCCTCGATCTGGCTGCCGCTGGCGGCCAGGGCCTGCGCCTCGCCGGCCTGTTCGGACGCCATGGCCCGGCAGGCCTGGGCCTGGGAATCCAGGCGCGCGGTGTTCAAGGCAATGTCGATGCTGGCCTCGCGCATGGAGACCAGGCCTTTTCGGACCACCGACAAGAACCGCGACAACGGCAAGGCCAGCGGACTGAACGTCCAGGCCCGGTCGGAAAACGTGGCCCTCCCCGACGTCAGTTGCCGCAACAAGCTGTACACACCCAGGGTGCGCCTGTTTTTATGCTTCATGCTTCGCCTCCTTGTGGATTTGCAAGTGACCTGCAACAAACATACCGGCCGGTGAATTCAAGGCCATTGTCCCGGCGCCGCGCCGGAAATCGTTATAAACCCAGGCTTGCCAGCAAGTCGTCCACCTGATCCTGGCTGGTGACGACATCCACCTTGCCCTCGGGGCTGACCTGCGGGCCGTTCAACAGGGAACGGGTTTCTTCGCGCTTTTCCTGCGGCACGTTGTCGATCAGTACCTGCACCAGCTCGGTTTCGATGGCGCCGATCACACCCAGCATGCGCATGATCACCTGGCCGGTCAGGTCCTGGAAATCCTGGGCCATGATGATCTCCATGAGATTTTCCTGGGCCTTTTGCGTCGTGCGCGGAATGTCCTTGAGCAGCGAGCGCGTGTCGTCCACCAGCTCGCGGGCCTGGTCGAGTTCGACCGGGTGGTCGAACCAGGCCTGCCAGCGCGCATCCAGGCCTTTGGCCTGGCTTTGCAGTTGTTCCTGCATGGGCTGGATTTCCTCGGCCGCGTTCAGTACGCGGTTGGCGGCCTGCTCGGTCATCCGGGCCACGTAGTCGAGGCGGTCGCGCGCATCGGGTATGGCCTCGGCCGCTTCCTTGATGGCCTGATCCAGGCCCAGCTCGCGCATGCTCTCACGCAGCATGCGCGTCAGCTGGGCGATCTTCAGAATCAGGTTTTCAGGAGGTTGAGTATGATCCGCCGCCGCGGAATTTACCTCTGTGTTCATGCCATCCCCCTCCTAGGACTCGAGCTTCTCGAAGATTTTGTTCAGCTTCTCTTCCAGCGTGGCCGCGGTGAACGGCTTGACGACGTAGCCATTGGCGCCGGCCTGGGCCGCCGCGATGATGTTTTCCTTCTTGGCCTCGGCGGTAACCATCAGCACCGGCAGCTTGGCCAGATTCGCATCGGCGCGGATTTCCTTGAGCATGACCAGCCCGTCCATATTGGGCATGTTCCAGTCCGACACCACGAAATCGAAATTGCCGTTACGCAGCTTTTCCAGGCCCATGGCGCCGTCTTCCGCCTCGTCGACGTTTTCGAATCCCAGGTCCTTGAGCAGGTTCTTGATGATCCGGCGCATTGTGGGAAAGTCGTCAACCACTAGAATTTTGATGGTTTTCTGTACCACTTGATACTCTCCAAAAATAATAATCGTCCATCCAGGTGAAGCATTCCGGCCCCGGCGAAGGCTTGCGCCCCAACCCCCGGGCCAGTCCGGCATCAGACTCGATGGCCGTACGATCCCGCACTTTTCAATAAACGTTCGCTGATATTCGGCAGCGGCACGGCCTCGTCGGCCGCGCCGATGTGCAGGGCCTCGCGCGGCATGCCGAACACCACGCAGGTCGCCTCGTCCTGGGCATAGGTAATGGCGCCCGCCTGCTTCATGGCCAGCAGGCCCAGCGCGCCGTCCTTGCCCATGCCGGTCAGCAATGCGCCCACGGCGTTTTTTCCGGCCACCTGCGCCACCGAATTGAACAGCACATCGACCGAAGGCCGGTGACGGTTGACCGGCTCGCTTTCCTCGAGGCGCACGACATAGTTCGCCCCGGACTTTGCCAGCTTCATGTGCGCCACGCCGCCCGGCGCCAGGTAGACGTGCCCGGGCAGCACGCGCTGCCCGTCCTCGGCTTCGTGAACCTGCACGTCGCAAAGATTGTCCAGCCGCTGCACGAAGGACCGGGTGAAACCCGCCGGCATGTGCTGAGTGATGAGTATGGCCGGGCTATTGGGCGGCATGGGTTCCAGCACCTGGCGGATCGCCTCGGTGCCTCCGGTGGAGGCGCCGATGACGATCAGCTTCTCGGTGGTCGAGAACACATGGGTAAGCCGCTTGGCCGGCGCGGCGTCGGCCGCCGGCGCCTGGCGCGGGCGGGGACGCGAATGCGCCGCCGCGCGGATCTTGTCGGCGATGAGGTCGCTGTATTCCATCAGGCCGTCGCGCAGGCCCAGCTTGGGCTTGGTCACGAAATCCACCGCGCCCAGCTCGAGCGCGCGCAGCGTGACCTCGGAATTGCGTTCGGTCAGCGACGACACCATGACCACGGGCATGGGGCGCAGCCGCATCAGCCTTTCAAGAAAATCCAGGCCGTCCATGCGCGGCATCTCGACATCAAGCGTCAGCACATCGGGGTTGTGCGCCTTGATGAGCTCGCGCGCCACCAATGGGTCGGGAGCCACCGCAACCACCTCCATGTCGGGGTGGCTGTTGATGATTTCAGTCATCAGGCCACGCACCAACGCCGAGTCGTCCACACACAGAACACGGATTTTTTTCATGGGCAAGGCCTTTCGCAATTAACACTGAACGTCATCGACATGGCGTTCAGGACACAACGGTATAGACAGTCTGGCCGCGCAATTGAAACGCCTTGGTCAGATAGGTGAAGTTTTCGGAATGCCCCGCGAACAGCACGCCGCCCTTTTTCATGACCGACGCAAACCGTTCCAAAATGCGGGTTTGAGTCGGCTTGTCGAAATAAATCATGGTATTGCGGCAAAAAATCGCGTCGAACTTCTGGTCCGTCGGCCACGACGGCGACAGCAGGTTGAACTGGTCGAAACGGATCATGTCGTAGATGGCCGGCTTGACCCGCGCGAGCCCCGCCTTGCTGTCCTTGCCGCGATGAAAATATTTTTTCAGGTAGTACTCCGGCACGGTCTTGACGCGTTCCAGCGAATACACGCCGCGGCGGGCGCGCTCGAGCGCCTGGGTATCGATGTCGGTGGCCCAGATGGAGGCGCTGTCATCGGCGCGCTGCAGGGATTCCCGCAGCGTCATCGCAATGGTATAGGGTTCCTCTCCGGTAGATGCGGCGGCGCACCAGACACTGATCGGCGATTTGCGGGTCCGCACGAACTCGCTCAGTATTTCAAAATGGTGCTGTTCGCGGAAAAACGCGGTGTGATTGATGGTAAAGGCATTGATGAATGCATTCCACTCGGCCGACGACTGGTTTTGCTCGAGCACCGTCAAATACTGCGCAATGCTTTCCAGGCCGAGTTTCTGGCTCCTCGTGCTCAATGTGCGGGCCGCCATTTCCCGCTTGTGGCTGCCCAGCATGATGCCGGCGCGGCGCTTGAGCAGGCGCGCTGCGTGCTCAAAATCATCCTGCCCAACTTCGGGCTGGGCAGGGATGAGAAATTGATATTGAGGAACTGGCATTCAGTGCGGCTATCCTTGAGCGGCCAATTGGAGCGACGCCGCTGTCTCGATGGCGTACGCGTCGTTGTCGTGCCTGTCCTGCTCCAGCTGCGGCGCGGCGACGTCGATGATTTCGCTGGCGTTGATCTTGAACACCGCCACCGCCTCGGTCAGACGCGTGGCCTGCTCCTGCAAAGAACCCGCCGCAGCCGCCGCCTCCTGCACCAGCGCCGCATTCTGCTGCACCACCGCATCCATCTGCGCCACCGCCTGGTTCACCTGCTCGATCCCGTCCGACTGCTCGTTCGACGCCGACGATATC